>NZ_JBISBW010000004.1:0-250254 GCF_044392165.1 Cellulomonas sp. P22 | reverse complement strand
GGGGGGGGGGGGGGGGGTGGGGGGGGTGGGGGTGGGGGTGGGGGGGGGGGGGGGGGTGTTTCCCCCCCCCCCCCCCCCCCCCCCCCCCCGACGCCGCTCAGACTGCGGCGAGGTATCCGTTCGGGTTGAGCACGTACTTGCGGGCAGCCCCGGCGTCGAACTCGGCGTAGCCGGCCGGTGCCTGGTCGAGCGTGATGGCGACCGCGTTGACGTTGTCCGCGATGTGCACGCGGTCGCCCAGGATCGCCATCATCAGGCCCCGGTTGTACTTCATGACGGGGCACTGGCCGGTGGTGAACGACAGCGACTTGGCCCACCCGGTGCCGAGGCTCAGGGACAGCGAGCCGATCTGGGCGGCCGCGTCGATGCCGCCCGGGTCGCCGGTGACGTAGAGCCCGGGGATGCCGAGGGCGCCTCCGGCGGCGGTGATGTCCATCAGGGAGTTGAGCACCGTCGCCGGCGCCTCGTGCCCGGAGTCGTGCCCGTGGCCCTTGGCCTCGAACCCGACGGCGTCGACCGCGCAGTCGACCTCGGGGACGCCGAGGATCTGCTCGATCTGCGAGGCGGGGTCACCCAGGGAAAGGTCGACGGTCTCGCAGCCGAAGCTGCGGGCCTGGGCCAGCCGGTCGGCGTTCATGTCCCCGACGATCACGGCCGAAGCACCCAGCAGCAGCGCGCTGGTGGCCGCGGCGAGACCGACCGGACCGGCGCCCGCGACGTACACCGTCGACCCGACCCCGACGCCGGCGGTCACCGCTCCGTGGAAGCCGGTCGGGAAGATGTCCGAGAGCATCGCCAGGTCGAGGATCTTCTCCATCGCCTGGTCCTTGTCCGGGAACCGCAGCAGGTTCCAGTCGGCGTACGGCACGAGCACGAACTCGGCCTGCCCCCCGACCCAGCCGCCCATGTCCACGTAGCCGTACGCGCTGCCCGGGCGGTCCGGGTTCACGTTCAGGCAGACGCCGGTCTTGCGCTCCTTGCAGTTGCGACAGCGCCCGCAGGAGATGTTGAACGGCACGGACACCAGGTCGCCGACGTGGATGAACTCGACGTCCTCACCGACCTCGACCACCTCCCCGGTGATCTCGTGGCCCAGCACCAGGTCCGCCGGTGCCGTCGTGCGGCCACGGACCATGTGCTGGTCGGATCCGCAGATGTTGGTCGCGACCGTCTTGAGGATCGCGCCGTGCGGGACCTTCCTCCCGATGTTGGCCGGGTTGACCCCTGGCCCGTCGTGCAGCTCGAAGTCGGGGTAGTCGGTGTCGATGACCTCGACGACTCCGGGGCTCTTGTAGGCAACGGCTCTGTTGCTCGGCACGGTGCTCCTCCTCGTTCGGCGGGTCGCCCGCCGTCGGGCGGCTCCGTGTCTGATTCAGACTAGTTTGTCCCTCTCGGGGGCGGCACCTCGGAGCGGGTTCTCCGACCGGGGAGGTTCGCTCAGGCGGTCGGCAACCACGTCCTCGCGGCGATGACGAGGGCGCGCACGCCGATCGTCAGGGTCGGGTCGATGACCGGTGCGTAGTGCGGCGAGTGGTTGGACGGCACCTTGCGCAGCGCCGGGTCGCTCATGTCGCCGGTGGTGAACAGCGACGGGTCGGTGCCGCCGAGCAGCCAGTAGGACAGCGGCGCGCCCGCGGCGGTCGCCAGGATGCCCACGTCTTCGCTCCCGGCTCCGGCGCCCGGGTCGAGGATCTTGTCGGCTCCCAGCCATGCGGCGAAGGCGTGCAGCGTCTTCTCGAGCGCGGCCGCGTCGTTGACGACGACGGGGAACCGCTCGATCTCCGTGATCGTCGGCTCGCTCGGCGCTCCCGAGGTCGTGGCCTCGCCCCGGACGATCCGGTCGACGGAGGACAGGATGTGCTGACGCACGGACTCGTCGTAGCTGCGGATGTTGAGCTGCAGCTCGGCCTCGCCGGGGATGACGTTCGCCGCGTCGCCCGCGTGGACCGACCCGACTGTCAGCACGGTGGTCGCCGTGCTGGGGATCTCTCGGGAGACGATCGTCTGCAGACGCAGGATCGTCGCTGCAGCCATCACGACGGGGTCGACCGAGGCCTCCGGCATCGACCCGTGCGCCCCTCTGCCGACCAGGTGCACGCGCAGGGAGTCGGAGCCTGCGTAGGACGCACCGGGGTGCCCGGCGATCTTCCCGGCCGGCAGCGGTGCCACGTGCTGGCCCAGCACGACGTCGGGCTTCGGGACCTTGGTGTAGAGGCCGTCGTCGACCATGGCCTGCGCACCGGCGCCGAGCTCCTCGGCGGGCTGGAACACGACGACCAGGGTGCCGGACCAGCTGTCCGTGCCGGTCGAGAGCACCTGTGCGGCCCCCAGCAGGCACGTCGTGTGCAGGTCGTGGCCGCACGCGTGCGCGACGGGGACGACCTTGCCGCTCTCGTCGGTGGCGGTCGCGGTGCTCGCGTAGGGGAGGCCGGTGTCCTCCTTGACGGGCAGGGCGTCCATGTCGGCCCGGAGCAGCGCGACCGGTCCCGGCCCGTTCTTCAGGACCCCGGCGACGCCGGTCTTCCCGATCCCGGTGGTGACGTCGAACCCGAGATCCCGCAGCCGGTCGGCCACCATCCCGGCGGTCCGCTGCACCTGGAACCCGAGCTCCGGATGGCTGTGGATGTCTTTGTACAGATCGACGAGCGACGGATCGACGGTGATGTCGTCAGCAGCCATGAGAAGCCCCCTGTCTCAGGCTCTCAGGCTAGGCAGGGGATCGATCGAGGGCGAGTCGTGGACGGGGAGCGGGTGAGGAGAATCGAACTCCCGTAGCCAGTTTGGAAGACTGGGGCTCTACCATTGAGCTACACCCGCGCGGCCGGCACGGAGCCGGGCTGCGGCCACAAGGGTAGCGGTTCCGAGGTGGTGGTCGCGAAGTCGCGTCCAGCCGTCCCTCCGACCAGGGCCTGCGCACTAGACTCGCGGGCGCACGGGATGTGGCGCAGGTTGGTAGCGCGTCCGCTTTGGGAGCGGAAGGTCGTGGGTTCGAATCCCGCCATCCCGACCAGCAGGGCCGCATCTGATTGCACCCAGTGCAACGCGGACGTAGTGTCGCGGCGTGACCGAGCCCGCGGCGAACCCCCGCGACGCGCTGAAGGCCCGCCACCGGTGCGCGATCCTGCAGGCCGCCACGGGCCTGATCGCCGAGCGCGGCGGACCACGGTTCAGCGTCGACGAGCTGGCCGAGCGTGCCGGCATCGCCCGCCGGACCGTGTTCAACCACTTCACGTCGATCGACGACGTCGTCCTGACCGCGTGCACCCAGGTCCTCGCCGTGGTGGTCGAGAACTTCCAGGCGGCCGCCGCGGCCACCCCCGTCGGTGACGGCAGCCGCTCGGCGATGTTCGAGGAGATCGCCCAGACGCTCCGGTCCACCGACCTCGTGACGGCCATCGCCTACCTCTGGCCCGCCCTCGGTGGCGGCGCGGCGGACGACCCACGGGCGAGGCGGCTCGTGCACGAGGCGTTCTCCCGGATCTCCGAGCAGCTCGCGGCCGAGGCCATGCGCCGGAACGCGACCGCCGACCCGCTCGACGTCGAGCTGATGGTCGCCTCGCTCATGAACGGTCTCGTGGTGATCGCCGTGCACTGGATCCACCGCACCGACGCCGCGACCGACGACGACTCCCGCGCAGCGTGGCGCGAGCTGATGGACCGCCTCATCACCTCGGTGCGCACCGGCTACATGCCGGTGGCCTGAGCTGTCCGCCACCACCCGGAAGAACAGAGAACATGGCTGAGCTGCTGTACAGACTGGGGCGTCTCTCCGCCCGTCGTGCCTGGGTCGTGGTCGCCGCGTGGGCGGTGGTCGTCGCACTGGCGGCCGCCGGGTTCGCGGTGGGTCAGGGCACGCTGACGTCCGCCGTCAGCATCCCCGGCACGGCGACCGCGCAGGTCACGGACGCACTCGCGGAGAAGTTCCCGCAGGCGAGCGGTGGTGCCGGGACCGTCGTCTTCCAGACGGCCGACGGCTCCCCGTTCACGCAGGAGCAGCGCGACGCGATCGCCGGCGTGCTCACCGATGTGGCGGACCTGGACGGCGTGAGCGCGACGATCGACCCGTTCGCCTCGCAGGCCGAGCTCGACGGGCAGACGCAGCAGGTCGCCGGTGCGCAGCAGCAGCTCGCGGACGGCCAGGCGCAGATCGACGAGGGCCGGCAGCAGCTCGAGGCGGGTCAGGAGCAGCTCGACGCCGCGCGGGCCCAGGCTGAGCAGGCGGGCATGCTCGCGCAGGTCAGCCCGACCCTCGACGCCCAGCAGGCGCAGATCGACGCGCAGCTCTCCGTCCTCGAGCAGGGGCAGGCCGAGCTCGACGCCCAGCGCGTCGCGCTCGAGCAGGGCGCCGAGCTGGTCGACATGGCCTCGGCCCTGCGGACCGTCTCGGAGGACGGCAGCACCGCGCTCGCGACCGTGCAGTTCGACGCGAGCCTCATGGAGGTCCCGGCCGAGGTGAAGGAGGAGGTCGGACAGGTCCTGTCCGACGCGTCGGTCGACGGCGTCGAGGTGGCGCTGTCGAGCGAGATCTCGCAGAGCATCCCCACGATCGGCGGGGTGGGGGAGCTCGTCGGTGTCGTGATCGCCGCCGTCACGCTGTTCGTCATGCTCGGCACCCTGATCGGGGCCGGTCTGCCGCTGCTCAACGCGCTCGTCGGCGTCGGGGTCGGCGTGATGGGCGCCCTGGCGTTCTCCGGCACGGTCGACATGCTCTCGGTCACCCCGATCCTCGGCGTGATGCTCGGCCTCGCGGTCGGGATCGACTACTCGCTGTTCATCCTCAACCGGCACCGCAACCAGCTCCGTGACGGCGTCGAGCTGCACGAGTCGATCGGCCTGGCGAACGGCACCTCGGGCAACGCTGTGGTGTTCGCGGGTTCCACCGTGCTCATCGCGCTGCTGGCCCTCAACATCAGCGGGATCCCGTTCCTGGGCCTGATGGGCACGGTCGCGGCCGTCTGCGTCGCCGTCGCGATCCTGGTCGCGATCACGCTCACCCCGGCGCTGCTCGCGATCATCGGGCCGCGCATCCTGCCCCGGCGCACCCGGAGCACGGCCCGCACCGCCCCGGCGCGCGTGCCGATGAAGCCGATGTCGACGGTGCGTGCGGTCCTCACGCTCGTCGCCGGCGTCGTGGTGCTCGCGGTCGTCGCGCTGCCCGCGCTGTCGATGCGGCTCGGGCTGCCCGACGGCTCCGCGGAACCCGTCGAGTCCTCGCAGTACCAGGCGTTCAAGATCGTCGAGAAGCAGTTCGGCGCGGGGCTCAACGGCCCGCTGCTGGTCGTCGCCGAGCTCCCCGCGGCGATCGCGGAGGACGACCTCCTCGCCGAGCAGGTCGCGGTCGGGCAGCAGCTGATGGCGGTGGACGACGTCCGCGCGGTCGCCCCCATCGGTGCGTCGCAGGACGCGACGATGCTCGCGTTCCAGGTGATCCCCGACGAGGGTCCGACGAGCGAGTCGACCGAGCAGCTGGTCCGCGACCTGCGGGACCTCTCACCGCTGGCCGGTGACGTCGAGCTGGGCGTCGCGGGAAACGCGAGCGGGAACATCGACATCTCCGAGAAGCTCGCGGGGGTCCTGCCGCTCTACCTGGCGGTCGTCGTCGGCCTGTCGCTGATCATCATGATCTTCGTCTTCCGGTCGATCCTGGTCCCCGTGACCGCGACGCTCGGGTTCGTGCTGTCGCTGTTCGCGGCGTTCGGCGGCATCACCGCGATCTTCCAGTGGGGCTGGCTCTCCTCGGTGTTCGGGGTCCACGACCCGGGCCCGATCCTCAGCTTCCTGCCCATCCTGCTCGTGGGCATCCTGTTCGGGCTCGCGATGGACTACCAGCTGTTCCTCGTCTCCGGGATGCGCGAGTCCTACGCCCACGGCGTCCCGGCGCGGCTCGCCGTCCGGCGCGGGCTGCACGCCGGCAGGACCGTCGTGGTCGCCGCCGCGATCATCATGATCTCGGTGTTCGCGGGCTTCGTGTTCGCCGACTCCGCGATGATCAAGTCGATCGGGTTCGGCCTCGCGTTCGGCGTGCTGCTCGACGCGTTCGTGGTCCGGCTGCTGCTCATCCCCGCGGTGATGCACCTGCTCGGCGACGCCGCCTGGTGGCTCCCGGCCTGGCTCGACCGCATCCTGCCCAACGTCGACGTGGAGGGTGCCGCCCTCGAGCGGACCCACCCGCACCCGACGCACCCCGTGGACGAGGCCGAGCCGGCCCGGGCCTGACACCACGGGTCGACCCGGCGAGCCGACAGCTCATCGGGTCGATCCGCGGTGGCGTCCTCGCACGTGGACCCCGGACCCTGCGGGGCCGCACGTGGCAGCGGGGGAGTGCGGTGCCGTAGGATCGACGGGCCGGTGCGCGCGTCCTGTTCTTACCCGCACGCGCCGCCGCGTGCCCCGCGAAGCAGCGAACGTCCGCCTCGTGGCGTGCGTCTGCGACCAGGCCGGAGAATCCGGCGCACCACCCGAGCAGTTGGAGACCACTGAAGTGAAGAGCGCCGTCGAGAGCCTGGACGCCACCAAGGTCAAGCTGACCGTCGAGGTGTCGTACGACGAGCTCAAGCCGAGCATCGACCACGCCTACAAGCACATCGCCGAGTCGGTGACGGTGCCGGGCTTCCGCAAGGGCAAGATCCCGCCGCGGATCATCGACCAGCGCGTGGGTCGCGGTGCGGTGCTTGAGCACGCCATCAACGAAGGGCTCTCGGGCTTCTACGCCGAGGCCGTGCGCGACAACAAGCTGCGCCCGCTGGGTCAGCCCGAGGTCGAGGTCACGAAGGTCCCCGAGCTCACCGAGGCCGAGGGCGAGCTGCACTTCACGGCCGAGGTCGAGGTCCGCCCCGAGATCACGATCCCCGCGCTCGACGGCATCACGCTGACGGTCGACGACGTCGAGGTCACCGACGAGGACGTCACGGGCCGCCTGGACGCGCTGCGCGAGCGCTTCAGCACCCTCGTGGGCGTCGACACCCCCGCGGCCGAGGGCGACTTCGTCGTGCTGGACCTCGAGGCGAAGATCGACGACGAGCAGGTCGACTCGGTCTCGGGCATCAGCTACCAGATCGGTTCGGGCAACATGCTCGAGGGCCTCGACGAGGCGCTCACGGGCCTCTCGGCCGGCGAGACCACCACGTTCGAGACGGCTCTCGCGGGCGGCGACCGTGCGGGCGAGACCGCCCAGGTGACGGTCACGGCCACGACGGTCAAGCAGCGCGAGCTTCCTGACGCGGACGACGACTTCGCCCAGCTGGCGAGCGAGTTCGACACGCTGGCCGAGCTGCAGGACGACCTGCGCGAGCAGGCCGCGCGCATCAAGGCCTCGAACCAGGCCGTCCAGGCCCGCGACCTGCTGCTCGAGCAGCTGCTCGCCGCCGCTGAGATCCCGGTCCCGGTCGGCGTCGTCGAGAACGAGGTGCACCGCCACCTCGAGGGCGAGAGCCGCCTCGAGGACGACGAGCACCGCGCCGAGGTCACGGAGCAGGCCACCACGGCCCTGCGCAACCAGATCCTGCTCGACACTCTCGCCGAGAACCTCGAGACGAAGGTCAGCCAGAGCGAGCTGCTCGACTACCTCGTGAGCGCGTCGCGCCAGTACGGCATGGACCCGAACACGTTCATCCAGACGATCGACCAGCAGGGTCAGATCCCCGCGATGGTCGGCGAGGTCGCGCGCTCGAAGGCGCTCGCGGTCGCGCTGCGTCAGGTCACCGTCAAGGACGCCTCGGGCAACGAGGTGGACCTCTCCGAGTTCATCGGCTCGGACGAGGAGGACGCGGCGGCTGACGCCGCCGACGCCGCGACCGAGGCCGCCGCCGCGACCGTGGCGGACGACGAGTCGGACATCGTCTTCGACGACGAGACGGCCGCGGACGGCAAGCCCCAGGCCTGATCGTCAGCAGACCCGACGAGAGCCCCGCGCCCCTGTGGCGCGGGGCTCTCGTGCTGTCCGGCGCCGTGTGTGCGCCGTCAGCGAAAACGCTGCCCGCGGGGACGTTCGGGGCGGGCGCTCCGCGTTAGGGTCGCAGCACGTGCAGGGGTCAGGTCCGGACCAAGGGGTCCGGGGTCTCGACCGACACAGTCTGACGAGGGAGCCTTCGTGAACGACCACACGCCGGGGATCGCCCGGGCCGACTCTGCGGGGCTCGGCCTCAACGACAGCATCTACAACCGGCTGCTGCGTGAACGCATCATCTGGCTCGGCACGGAGGTTCGCGACGAGAACGCGAACGCCATCTGCGCCCAGATGATGCTGCTGGCAGCCGAGGACCCTGAGAAGGACATCTGGCTGTACATCAACTCGCCCGGTGGCTCGATCACCGCAGGCATGGCGATCTACGACACGATGCAGTACATCGGCCCGGACGTCGCCACGATCGCGATGGGCATGGCCGCCTCGATGGGGCAGTTCCTGCTCTCCTCGGGCGCCAAGGGCAAGCGTTACGCCACGCCGCACGCCCGCGTGATGATGCACCAGCCCTCGGGCGGCATCAGCGGCACGGCCACGGACGTGCGGATCAACGCCCAGCTGATCATGCACATGAAGAAGGTCCTCGCGGAGCTCACCGCGGAGCAGACCGGCAAGAGCGCCGAGCAGATCAACGCGGACGCAGACCGCGACCGCTGGTTCACCGCGACCGAGGCGCTCGAGTACGGGTTCGTCGACCACGTCGTGACGACCTCCGGCTCCGTCACCGGCGGCGGCGGCACGGACAACTCCTGACCGCCGCGCCGACCGACCACCGCGAGACACGAGGAGACACCCAGTGAGCATCGAGTCCCAGTTCATGGCCCGCGCCGGGCGCCTGGACGGCCCCGGCGGCATGGCGACGTCGCCGAACGGGCGGTACGTGCTGCCCCAGTTCGAGGAGCGCACGGCCTACGGCTTCAAGCGCCAGGACCCCTACACCAAGCTGTTCGAGGACCGCATCATCTTCCTCGGCGTGCAGGTGGACGACGCGTCGGCCGACGACGTCATGGCCCAGCTGCTGGTGCTCGAGAGCACCGACCCGGACCGTGACATCACGCTGTACATCAACTCGCCCGGTGGCTCGTTCACCGCGCTGACGGCCATCTACGACACGATGCAGTACATCAAGCCGCACGTGCAGACGGTCTGCCTGGGCCAGGCGGCCTCGGCCGCCGCGGTGCTGCTCGCCGCGGGCACCCCGGGCAAGCGGCTCGCGCTGCCGAACGCCCGCGTGCTCATCCACCAGCCCGCGATGGAGAACGGTGGCTACGCGCAGGCGTCGGACATCGAGATCCACGCGAACGAGCTGATCCGCATGCGCGAGTGGCTCGAGGAGACGCTCGCGCACCACACGGGCCGTGCGGTCGAGCAGGTGCGTCAGGACATCGAGCGCGACAAGATCCTCACGGCCTCGCAGGCGCTCGAGTACGGCCTGGTGGACCAGGTGCTCGCCTCGCGCAAGGGCGCAGCGGCCACGGTCGTCGAGCCCAGGTGACCGACCCCGACCGGGCCCGCACACCGGGCCCGGTCGGGACACGCCACCTCCGGTGCGGCCCGGCGGGCTGACATCACGCCGTCGGTGGTGTGCAATGGGGGAAGCACGGTCAAGCGTCCAGTTCGACGCGGACCGCGGATGACGCACCGCCCGCCGGGCGAGGTGCGACACGAGGGAAGGGGACGGACGTGGCTCGCATCGGGGACGGGGCCGATCTCCTCAAGTGCTCGTTCTGCGGCAAGTCCCAGAAGCAGGTCAAGAAGCTCATCGCGGGGCCAGGGGTCTACATCTGCGACGAGTGCATCGAGCTGTGCAACGAGATCATCGAGGAAGAGCTCGCGGAGGCCACCGAGCTGGGCATGGTCGACCTGCCCAAGCCCAAGGAGATCTACGCGTTCCTCGAGGAGTACGTCATCGGGCAGGACGCGGCGAAGCGTTCGCTCGCGGTCGCGGTGTACAACCACTACAAGCGCATCCAGGCGGGGGAGCTCGCCCGCGGCGCGCAGAGCACCGCAGGGCAGGACGCGATCGAGATCGCGAAGTCGAACATCCTGCTGATCGGCCCCACGGGCTGCGGCAAGACGTACCTCGCGCAGACCCTCGCCAAGATGCTCAACGTGCCGTTCGCGATCGCCGACGCCACCGCGCTGACCGAGGCCGGCTACGTCGGTGAGGACGTCGAGAACATCCTCCTCAAGCTCATCCAGGCCGCTGACTACGACGTCAAGAAGGCCGAGACGGGCATCATCTACATCGACGAGGTCGACAAGATCGCCCGCAAGAGCGAGAACCCGTCGATCACGCGTGACGTCTCGGGCGAGGGCGTGCAGCAGGCGCTGCTGAAGATCCTCGAGGGGACCACGGCGTCGGTGCCGCCGCAGGGTGGGCGCAAGCACCCGCACCAGGAGTTCATCCAGATCGACACCACGAACGTGCTGTTCATCGTCGCGGGCGCCTTCGCGGGCCTCGACGAGATCATCACCTCGCGGGCCGGACGGCGCGGCATCGGCTTCGGCGCCCCGCTGCACTCGGCCGACGACGCCGACGTGTACGGCGAGGTCATGCCCGAGGACCTGCTGAAGTTCGGGCTCATCCCCGAGTTCATCGGCCGCGTGCCCGTCATCACCACCGTCTCCCCGCTCGACCAGGACGCGCTCGTGCGGATCCTGACCGAGCCGCGCAACGCGCTCATCAAGCAGTACCAGCGCATGTTCGAGATCGACGGCGTCGAGCTCGAGTTCACCGACGACGCGGTGGCGGCCATCGCCGACCAGGCGCTGCTGCGCGGCACCGGCGCGCGCGGGCTGCGGGCCATCATGGAGGAGGTCCTCCAGCAGGTGATGTTCGAGGTGCCGAGCCGTGACGACGTCGAGCGTGTGGTCATCACGCGCGAGGTCGTGCGGGAGAACGTCAACCCGACGCTCGTCCCGCGTGAGGCCCCCAGCACCAAGCGGACGCCGCGCGAGAAGTCGGCCTGACGGTCACCCGCCCCGGGCTGTGCACCGCCCGGCCTAGGATCGCTTCGTGAACGACGAGACGACCCCTGCGCTGCCCGCCGACCTGCTGCGCCTGCGCGGCAGCATCGACAACATCGACGCGGCGCTGGTGTACCTGCTCGCGGAGCGGTTCAAGGCGACGCAGCAGGTGGGCGTGCTCAAGGCCGCCCACGGCCTGCCCCCGTCGGACCCTGGTCGCGAGGCCCGGCAGGTGGCCCGCCTGCGCTCACTGGCGCACGAGGCCGAGCTCGACCCGGTGTTCGCCGAGAAGTTCCTGGCGTTCATCGTCGAGGAGGTCATCCGGCACCACGAGGAGATCGCGAACGGGCCCGTCGCGCCCGAGTGACACCCGTGGGGCGCCCCGCTGTGCGCAGTGGCGCCCCCTCCTGATGTGGCGGAGGGTGGAGAGGTCAGCACCTGGTCACGGGGACCGTGACCAGGTTCACCCTCGTCCCCCCGGAGGCGCTGCTCCATGGATCTGCACTGGCTCAAGCCGTTGCTCGGCCGACCCGCCCCGTTCACCACGGTGTACCTCGACTCGACGGCGGCAGACACCGCCGGTGGGAGCGACGCCCTCGACCGATGGCACCAGCTCCGACGTGACCTGGAGGTGCAGGGAGCCCCGGTGTCGGTCATGGAGGACATCGGCGAGCTGGTGTCCCAGCCGACCGGTGTCGCGGGCGCGCACGGCCGGGTCATCGTCGCCGACGCCGAGGGTGTGCGGGTCGACAGGATCCTCGCGGCCCCGCCCGCGCAGTCGCAGGCGACCCTGGGGCTGGTCCCGGTGCTGCTGCCCGCTGCGCAGGCCGCCGACGAGTCCACCCGCTTCCTGCTCGTCGAGGCCGACCGGCAGGGCGCGGACCTGAGCTGGTCAGACTGGTCGGGCGCGAAGATCGGCGAGGCCGAGGTGGTCGACGGCGACCACGACGTGCTCCACAAGGTGCGCGAGGGCGGCTCGTCGCAGCGGCGGCTCGAGACCCGCGCCGAGGACTCCTGGGAGCGCAACGCAGAGGTCGTCGCCGCCGAGCTGGACCGCGTGGTGAGCGAACGCGTCCCCGAGCTGGTGCTGCTGACCGGGGACATCCGGGCGGTGGGTCTGGTCCGGGAGGCGGTGGGTCAGCACGTCCGCGAGCGGCTGGTGGTGGTCCCCGGCGGCTCGCGGGCCGACGGGGTCAACGGGGACGCGTTCCGCGCGAACGTGGAGGACGCGCTGCGGCTGCACCGGATGCGACGCCGCGAGCAGGTGCTCGAGCAGTACCGCACGGGGACCGGCCGTGGTGAGGGTGCAGCGACGGCCCTCGCTGACGTGGTGGATGTGCTGCGCCGCGGTCAGGTGAGCGAGCTGGTGGTGGCGCGCGGCGCGGTGGCTCCCGGGGCTGTGCTCCGCGAGCGTCAGCTGTGGATCGGCCCCGACCCGCTCGACGTCGCGCTCACGGGCGAGGAGCTCGCGTCGATGGGGGTGCAGGGCGAGACCCGGATCGTCCCCGCGGACGTGGCGCTCGTGCGTGCGGCCGTGGCGCAGGACGCCGGGCTGACGTTCGCCGACGACGGGTCGATCGAGCTGGTCGACGGCGTGGGCGCGGTGCTGCGGTGGACCGACAGCTCGACCCCGAGCGCCTCGGTCCTCAGCCAGTCGGCCGACACCGCCCGGCTGCGCAACGTCGGCTGATCCGGCCTCGACCCGCTCAGCGTGCGTCCGAGGAGCCCCGCCTGTCGACGTACAGCTCGTCGATCACGTCCGCGAAGTCGGTCAGGACGAGGGCTCGCTTCACCTTGAGGGACGGCGTGAGGTAGCCGTTGGCCTCGGTGAAGTCGAGCGGGAGGATGTGCACCTTGCGGATCGACTCGGCGCGCGAGACGGCTTCGTTGGCGCGGTCCGCGGCGCGGTCGAGCGCGGCCACGACGGTGGGGTGCGTCGAGGCGGTCACGACGTCCATGGGGGGCAGGCCGTGCGCGACGAGCCAGCCGGGCAGCATCTCGGCGTCGAGCGTGACGAGGGCCCCGATGAACGGGCGTCCGTCGCCCACCACCACGACCTGGCTGACGAGCGGGTGGCCGCGGAAGCGGTCCTCGAGCACAGCGGGGGCGACGTTCTTGCCACCGGCCGTGACGATGATCTCCTTGGAGCGACCCGTGATCTTCAGGTATCCGTCGGCGTCGAGGGTGCCCAGGTCTCCGGTGCTGAACCAGCCGTCGACCAGCACCTCGGCGGTGGCCTCGGGGTTGTTGTGGTAGCCCCGGAACACGTGCGGGCCCGTCACGAAGATGTTCCCGTCGTCGTCGACGCGCATGCCGGTGCCGGGGAACGGGGGGCCCACCGTGCCGATCTTCGTCAGCGCCGGCATGTTCACGGACGTCGGGGCTGTCGTCTCGGTGAGGCCGTAGCCCTCGAGCACCCGGACGCCGATGCCCCGGTAGAAGTGACCCAGGCGCTCGCCGAGCGGCGCGCCGCCCGAGATCGCGTACTGGACCTTGTTGCCCAGCGCGGCGCGCAGCTTGCGGTGCACCAGGGCGTCCGCGACGGCCATCTCGGCGCGCAGCACGAGGCTCGGGCCGCCGGGGGTGTCCGATGCGCGCGAGGACGTGATCGCGACCTTCGCGGCCCACCGGAACAGCTTGAGCTTGGCGCCGGCGCCGGCCTTCTGCTCGGCCGAGCTGTAGACCTTCTCGAACACGCGGGGGACCGCGAGGATGAACGTCGGATGGAACGTGCCCAGGTCGGCGAGGAGGCTGCGGGTGTCCGGGGTGTGGCCCAGCACCGCGCCCGAGGCGATCGTGAGCACGCCGATGAACCGCGCGAACACGTGCGCGAGCGGCATGAACAGCAGGGTCCGTGCACCGGGGACAGCGCAGATCTCGTGCAGCGAGTCGACCGCGAACAGCGTCAGCGAGACGAAGTTCCCGTGCGTGAGCTCGACGCCCTTGGGGCGTCCCGTGGTGCCCGACGTGTAGATGATCGTGGCCAGGTCGGCACCCGTGGCGATCGCGCTGCGCCGGGCGATCTCGGCGTCGGTCACGTCGGCGCCCGAGGCGGCGAGCGCGGTCAGGTCGCCCTCGTCGATCACGAGCACGTCGGTCAGCTCGGGCAGCTCGCTGCGGGCCTGCTCGGTCACCGAGGCGTGCGCGGCCGTCTCGACGATCGCGAGGCGCACCCCCGCGTCGGAGAGGATCCAGCGCACCTGCTCGACCGACGACGTCTCGTACACGGGGACGCCGACAGCCCCGGCGGCCCAGATCGCGAAGTCCGCGAGAGTCCACTCGTAGCGCGTGCGCGACATGATCGCGACCCGGTCACCTGGCTCGACGCCGCGGGCGACCAGGCCCTTGGCAGCGGCGGTGACCTCGGCGGCGAAGGCCGCGGCGGTCAGCGGCGTCCACGTCCCGCCCAGGCCCGACGAGCGCTCGATCAGCGTGCCGTGCGGGGCCGTGGCGACCCGTCGCGCGAGCAGGGTGTTGATGCTCCAGCTCGGGTCGACGTCGACCGGGCTGGGGGTGTGGAACTCGGGCATGGGTGCTCCAGGTCGAGGGACAGGCCATTCGACCTTAGTCGAGCGGGTAGGTGGCGTCAGTCGCGGGTCGTCGCAGGTGCCGGCGAGGCACCCGTGTGCTGGTGCGTGGGATCCAGCACACGCTGGAGGAACATGCGCGTGCGCTCCTCCTGAGGGGCGTTGATCACCTGCTCCGCGGGGCCCTGCTCGACGACCACGCCCTCGTCCATGAAGACGACGCGGTCGCCGACCTCACGCGCGAACGCCATCTCGTGCGTGACCACGAGCATGGTCATCCCGGCCTCGGCGAGGTCGCGCATGACACCGAGCACGTCGCCGACGAGCTCGGGGTCGAGCGCGGACGTCGGCTCGTCGAAGAGCATCAGCTGGGGGTCCATCGACAGCGCCCGGGCGATCGCCACGCGCTGCTGCTGACCGCCCGAGAGCTGGCCCGGCAGCGCGTGCGCGCGGTCGGCCAGGCCCACCCGGTCGAGGTTCTCGAGCGCGATGCGCTCGGCCTCGGCGCGCGAGCGCTTGAGCACGCCCCGCTGCGCCACGGTGCAGTTGTCGAGCACGGTGCGGTGGGTGAACAGGTTGAACTGCTGGAACACCATGCCCACGTGCGTGCGCACCAGGTCGATGTCGACGTCGGGGTCGGTCACCTCGGTGCCCAGCACCTCGATGGTGCCCGCGGTGGGCTGCTCCAGGAGGTTGACGCAGCGCAGCAGCGTGGACTTGCCCGATCCGGACGGGCCGATGATGCACACGACCTCGCCCGCGCGGACCTCGAGGTCGATGCCGCGCAGGACCTCGCGCTCGCCGAACGACTTGCGCAGTCCCGAGATCGCGACGACCGGGGTCTCGGCGACGGCCGACCCGGCGCCGGGGGAGTCGAGGGGGGTGGGGGACGTGGACGTCATGCGCGGCGCCCCTTTCCGGAGGAGCGGTTCTCGAGCCAGCGGGCCAGCAGGCCCAGCGGGATGGTCAGGCACAGGTAGCACGCGCCGACGACGAACAGACCGGTGAGGCCGCCGGTGGCGTTGGTGAGGGCCTCACGGCCGATCTTCGTGAGCTCGTACTGGGCGGTCCCGAGGCCGAGCAGGAACACCAGCGAGGTGTCCTTGGTCAGCAGGATGACCTCGTTCGTCATGGGTGGCAGCACGATGCGGAAGGCCTGCGGGATGACGACGACGGCGAGCGTGCGCGAGTGGGACATGCCGAGCGAGCGGGCCGCCTCGACCTGGCCGCGCGGCACGGCCTGGATGCCGGCGCGGAGCGTCTCGGCGATGTACGCGGCCGAGACCATCCCGAGCGCGATCGCGACCTTGGTCGTGACCGAGCTGATCTGCACGTCGAACGCGATCGGCACGGCGAAGCCGATCGTCAGGACGACCAGCAGGGCCGGGATGCCGCGGAAGAACTCGATGTAGACGGTCGCGATCCAGCGGTACGCCCGCACGGTCGACAGCCGCATGAGTGCGAGCACGGTGCCGAGGCTCAGGCCCACCGCGAAGGCCGCGATCGTGTAGACGACCGTGTTGCGCAGGGCGCCCCCGAGGCTCGGGAGCATCTCGCGCGCGACCGTCGGGTTGAAGAACGAGGTGCCGACTCGGGCCCAGTCGGTGGCGAACGCCACGACGACGACGGCGACGAGCAGCACCCCGTACTGGATGCCGCGCGAGATGCGGGCGCGCCGGCGCGGACTCATCCGGCGCCGGGTGCTCCCGGGCCGTTCGAGCTGGTGCTGCTGCGTCGTCGTCGTCATGTCAGCCCTCCGTGGGGGCGGTGCCGATGCGCGCGGAGTAGATCGTGTCGTACGTGCCGTCCTCGTGGATGCGCGTGAGGGTGGCGTTGATCGCGTCGAGGAGCTTCGTGCTGCCCGTCTTGACGCCCATGCCGTACTGCTCGCCCGTGGGGAACGTCGCGGCGACCTCGAAGCCCTGCGAGGTGTACGGGCCGAGCACGGCGATGTCGTTGACGACGGCGTCGACCTGGCCGGTCTCGAGGGCCTTGATCTGCAGCCCGAGCTCCTCGAACTGGATCGTCTCGAGACCGTTCTCCTCGGCCCAGGTCTCACCCGTGGTGGCCTGCTGCACGGCGACGGTCTTGCCCGCGAGCGAGGCGACGTCGGTGATGCCCGAGCCCGCGGCGACCAGGAGGCCCTGGTCGGCGTCGAAGTACGGCTCGGAGAAGTCGAGCTTGGCCTCGCGCTCGGGGGTGATCGTCATGCCCGACGTCACGATGTCGCAGCTGCCCGTGTCGAGGTCCGTGCCGGACTGCATCGTCTCGAACGCGGAGACCTTGGTGCTGAGCTCGACGTCGAGGTCGGCCGCGACCTCCTTCACGATGTCCATGTCCAGGCCGACGACCTCGCCCGAGGAGTCGGTGTAGGCGAAGGGCTCGAACGGCGGGTTCACGCAGACCGTGAGCTTGCCGGCCTCGACGAGAGGGACGCCGCTCTCGGAGGTCGCCTGCTCACCCGACCCGCACGCGCTGAGGGCCAGGACGGCGGCCAGGCCGAGGGGGGCCAGGCGGCTGACGGTGTTCATGGAAGCGGTGTCCTCTCGGGGATGCACGGTGTCTGTATGAGTATGCACGCTCGATCGAATGTATTCAAAATGCGGTGGCCGCGGCGGCACGCCCGGACACGTCGGTGCCGCCGGCGGTCAGGACCGCCGACGGCACCGAGGGTGTCGAGAGCTCAGCGCTCCTTGGGGGGTGCGGGCAGCAGCTCGGCGTCGCGGGCGACCACGGCCTCGCCGTCCTCGGCCACGACGTCGAGCTCACCGGTGACCCGGCCTGCGGCGCGCACGTCGCCGAGCGCGAGGCCGACACCCGCCGCGAGCGCCGGCGGCACCGCGAGCGTCACCTTCGCGATCTCCGTGCGCATCGAGACCTTGGCCTCCGACTTGACCTTGCGCAGCGCCGCGAGGGCCGCCCCGGCCGCACCCACGACCGCCGCGTCGGCGTCACCCGCTGCCGCGCGCAGCGGCTCGGAGGTGGGCCACGGCGCACGGTGCACCGAGCCCTCGCGCCACCACGACCAGACCTCCTCGGTCGCGAACGGCAGCACCGGGGCGAACAGCCGCAGCAGCGTGTCGAGCGCGACACCCAGCGCGGCCCGCGCCGACGCCGTCTCCGCAGACACGACGTCGTCCGCCGCACCGCCCGCGTACGCGCGGTCCTTGACGAGCTCGAGGTAGTCGTCGCAGAACGTCCAGAAGAACGTCTCCGAGAGCTCGAGCGCGCGCGTGTGGTCGTAGGCCTCGAGCGCAGCCGTGGCCTTGTCCACCACGTCCGCCAGGCCCGCGAGGATCGCCTGGTCGAGCGGCTCGGTCACGAGCGACGCGTCGAGGAGGCGGTCACGCTGCTCGGGCGAGCCGAACGACAGCACGAACTTGCTCGCGTTGAGCACCTTGATGGCCAGGCGGCGGCCGATCTTCATCTGCCCGACCTCGAAGGCCGCGTCCGTGCCCAGGCGCGCCGAGGCCGCCCAGTACCGGACCGCGTCCGAGCCGTGCTCCTCGAGCAGGCCCATGGGCGTGACGACGTTGCCCTTCGACTTGCTCATCTTCTTGCGGTCCGGGTCGAGGATCCAGCCCGAGATCGCGGCGTCCGACCACGGCAGCGTGCCGTGCTCGAGGTGCGAGCGGACGACCGTCGAGAACAGCCACGTGCGGATGATGTCCTGGCCCTGGGGGCGCAGGTCCATCGGGAAGACGCGCGCGAACAGGTCGGGGTCGGTGCGCCAGCCGCCCGCGATCTGCGGCGTGAGCGAGCTCGTGGCCCACGTGTCCATGACGTCCGGGTCGCCCACGAACCCGCCGGGCACGCCGCGCTGGTCCGCCGTGTAGCCGGCGGGCACGTCGCTCGCGGGGTCGATCGGCAGCGCGTCCTCGCTGGGCACGATCGGCTGGTCGTAGACCGGCTGGCCCTCCGCGTCGAGCGGGTACCAGACCGGGAACGGCACGCCGAAGAAGCGCTGCCGCGAGATGAGCCAGTCGCCGTTGAGGCCACCCACCCAGTTCTCGTAGCGCACGCTCATGAAGTCGGGGTGGAAGTCGAGCTCCTCGCCGCGCGCGAGCAGCTCGGTGCGCAGCGCCGTGTCGCGACCGCCGTTGCGCAGGTACCACTGGCGCGACGTGACGATCTCGAGCGGCTTGTCGCCCTTCTCGAAGAAGTTCGCCTTGCGCTGGGTCGCCACGGGCTCGCCGTCCAGGTCACCGCTCTCGCGCAGCGCGTCGACGACCACGGTCCGGGCCGAGAAGGTCGTCTTGCCCGCGAGCTCGGACCACAGCGCGGGGGCGGTGACCGCAGCGCCGTCCACGAGCCACGCCGGCACCTCGCGCAGCAGGCGCCCGTCGCGCCCGATCACCGAGCGGGTCGGCAGCTGCAGCTCGCGCCACCAGATCACGTCGGTCAGGTCGCCGAACGTGCAGCACATCGCGATGCCGGCACCCTTGTCGGGCTCGGCGCCGGGGTGGGCCAGCACCGGGACGTCCACCCCGAACAGGGGCGAGCGCACGGTCGTGCCGAACAGGTGCTGGAAGCGCTCGTCGTCGGGGTGCGCGATGAGCGCGACGACGGCGGGCAGCAGCTCGGGGCGCGTGGTCCCGATGTAGACCGGCTCACCCGTCGAGCCGTCCTCGTCCACGCGGTGGAACGCGACCTTGTGGAACGCGCCCGGGTAGTCGCGGGCCTCGAGCTCGGCCTGCGCCACGGCCGTCTGGAACGTCACGTCCCACAGGCCCGGCGCCTCGGCCTGGTACGCCTCGCCGCGGGCCAGGTTGCGCAGGAACGCCTGCTGGGCGACGGCGCGGGCCTCGGCCGAGATCGTCTGGTAGTGGTGCGCCCAGTCGACCGACAGGCCCAGGTAGCGCCACAGCGCCTCGAACTGGCGCTCGTCCTCGACCGTGAGCCGCTCGCAGAGCTCGACGAAGTTCCGGCGCGAGATCGGCAGCTGCTCGGCCGCGCGACCGCTCGTGCCCTCGCCGCCGACCTGCGGCGGGGTGAAGTCCGGGTCGTACGGCAGCGACGGGTCGCAGCGCACCCCGAAGTAGTTCTGCACGCGGCGCTCGGTGGGCAGGCCGTTGTCGTCCCAGCCCATCGGGTAGAACACCTCGCGGCCGCGCATGCGCTGGAAGCGCGCCACGACGTCGGTGTGCGTGTACGAGAACACGTGGCCCACGTGCAGCGAACCCGAGACGGTGGGCGGCGGGGTGTCGATCGAGTACACGGCCTCACGCGGCTGGGTCCGGTCGAACGCGTAGGTGCCCTGCTCGGTCCACGCGGAGTCCCAGCGCTGCTCGAGACCGTCGAGCGAGACCTTGTCGGGTACCTGCTGGGCCGTCGTCCGCGGTGGGGTCGTCGCGGCGGGGGACGTGTCGGCACTCAGCTCGGTCATGGGCAACATCTTCCCAGATGTCGATGCGCGTCCGTGCACGTCCCGGGTCACCGCCCCGGGTGCCTGCACGGGAACATTCTCGTCATCTTCGGTGTCTACTGTCGGAGGAGGCCCGAACGGCGGGCGCGAGGTCGACGAGAGGTGCACCCACGTGGCAGCGAGCGGGTTGACGGTCGGGTACGCGGCTGCGCTGGAGCAGTTCCACCCGACGGAGGTGGTCGAGCTGTCGGCGTACGCCGAGTCCCGGGGGTTCTCCGGGGTGATGGCCGCGGACCACTTCCAGCCCTGGCTGCCCGCGCAGGGCCAGGCCGCCTTCGTGTGGAACGTGCTGTCCGCGCTGGGCGAGCGCACCACGGGCGACATCGGCCCCGGGGTCACGGCACCGACGTTCCGGTGGCACCCCGCGATGATCGCGCAGGCCTCCGCGACGCTGGCTGCGATGTACCCGGGTCGGCACTGGCTCGGGCTCGGCTCGGGCGAGGCGCTCAACGAGCACGTCGTGGCGCCGTACTGGCCCGAGGCCCCGGAACGCATCAACCGGATGTTCGAGGCCATCGACATCATCAAGAAGCTCTTCAGCGCCTCGCTCGCGGGCAAGGACACCAAGCACGCGGGCACGTTCTTCAAGCACGAGTCCACGCGGCTGTGGACCATGCCCGAGGTGCCGCCCGAGATCCTCGTCGCGACCGCCGGTCCCGTGACCGCCAAGCGTGCCGGGCGGCACGCCGACGGGCTGATCACCGTGGGTGCCCCGCTCGAGAAGATCGCGGGCCTGTTCGCCCGCTTCGACGAGGGCGCCCGCGAGTCCGGCCGCGACCCGGGCACCATGCCCAAGGTGCTGCAGGTGCACATGTCGTGGGCCGAGACCGACGAGCAGGCCATGGCGAACGCCCTGACCGAGTGGCCCAACGGGGGCATGAAGTTCCCCAAGGCCGACATCCGCTCGCCGTTCGACTTCGAGCAGATGGCCAAGCTCGTGCGCCCCGAGGACTTCGCCGGCCGGCTGGTCATCTCGGCCGACCCCGACGTGCACCGCGCCGAGATCCAGAAGTACGTGGACCTCGGCTTCGACCGCATCTACCTGCACAACGTGGGCCGCAACCAGCGCGAGTGGGTCGACGTGTTCGCGCGTGACGTGCTGCCGAAGCTGTCGCGGTGACGGTGACGGTGCTGGTGATGCGGGCGGGCAGGGCGGGACGATGAGCGACGAGCTGCGCGTGTGGGCCCCGGCGGGCATGCCCGAGGTGCGCCCCGGTGACGACCTCGTGGCCCTCGTCGGGGCGGTCCTCGACGCCGCCGGTCCCGACCGGGGCCCCGCGGACGGCGACGTGGTGGTGGTCACGAGCAAGGTCGTCTCGAAGGCCGAGGGGCGCGTGGTGGCCGCGGCCGACCGCGAGCAGGCCATCACGGACGAGACCGTGCGCGTGGTGGCCACCCGCGAGCACGCCACCGGCGTGACGCGCATCGTCGAGAACCGGCTCGGCCTGGTCATGGCCGCCGCGGGCGTCGACGCGAGCAACACCCCCGAGGGCACGGTGCTGCTGCTGCCGCTCGACCCCGACGCCTCGGCCCGGGCGCTGCGCGCGGGGCTGCAGGAGCGTTTCGGCGTGCGGCTCGGCGTGCTGCTGAGCGACACCGCCGGGCGCCCGTGGCGCACCGGGCAGACGGACCTCGCGATCGGTGCGGCGGGCGTGCGGGTGCTCGAGGACCTGCGCGGCACGACCGACACGCACGGCCGGGCGCTGCAGGTGAGCATGGCGGCTGTGGCCGACGAGATCGCGGCGGCCGCCGAGCTCGTCAAGGGCAAGGCCACCGGGCGTCCCGTCGCCGTGGTGCGCGGGCTCGGGCACCACGTCACCGACGAGGACGGCCCGGGGGCGCGCAGCCTCGTGCGGACCGGTCCCGACGACATGTTCGCGCGGGGCAGCGCCGAGGCGTACGCCGACGGCTGGAAGGACGCGACCGCCGCCGGTCGTCCCTGACGGCGGCCGCGTCCTCGGGTCGTTCAGCCGTTCGTGACGACCACCGAGCTCACGATCTTGTCGGCGAACGTCTGGCGCCTCGCGTCCCACAGCGGCCAGAGGTACCCGAGGAACAGGAAGTTGTCGAGCACGTGCAGCAGGTCGCGCAGCAGCGCCATCCCGACGCCGACGGGCTGACCCGTCGACGTGAGCACGAGGCGGGTGCCGAGGGCACGCTTGCCGAGCGTCGAGCCCGTGCGGCCGCCGAGCAGCCCGATGTTCCAGACCCACAGCGCCAGGTCGAGAAGGATCAGCACGACGATCACCAGGGCCCCGGCGGGGGTCAGCACCGCGGTGCCCGTGGTGGCGCCGGGCTCGGACATCGTCGCGGCGACGACCTCCGCGATGATCGCGAGCGGGAGGTACAGCAGGATGTCGAGCAGGCGTGAGCCGACCCGGCTGATCCACGGCGCGTAGGGCGCCGGGGCCGCGACGTCGCCGTAGGGCAGCGGGGCGGGGGTGGGCGGTGCGACGGGCAGGGGAGAGGTCATGGGGCTGCTCCTGAGGGTGGGGGGTCTGACGTGCGGCGCGGTGCGGCGCCTGCTGGGCTGGCGACGAGCGCAGTATGCCCGTCTCTGGGCATCTCCGGGCCGGTTCGTCCCCTGCCGGGCAGGACGCGTGCGCGGTGGGCTCAGGCCGGGTCGAACGTGAGCACAGGCCGACCCGTGCGTGGGTGCCGCAGCACAGTGGTGGCGACCCCGTAGACCTGGTCCACGACCCCCGGCACCAGGACCTCGTCGACCGGACCCGCCGCGACCACACGACCCGCAGAGAGCAGCACGACGTGGTCGCAGAACGCCGCCGCGAGGTTCAGGTCGTGCAGGGCCGCGAGCACCCCGGTGCCCGCGTCAGCGAGCCGGCGCACGAGCCCCAGCGTCACGAGCTGCGCGTGCACGTCCAGGTGGTTGGTGGGCTCGTCGAGGAGCAGCAGCTCGGGCTGCTGCGCGAGGGCCCGGGCCAGGTGGACACGCTGGCGCTCGCCGCCGGAGAGGGTGTCCAGGCGCCGTGCCGCGAGCCCGTCCGCGTCGACCGCGGCCAGGGCGTGCTCGACGACGGCGAGGTCCTCGGGCGAGTCGCCCGCCCACCGGGACCGGTGCGGCGTGCGCCCGAGCAGCACCGCGTCGCGCACCGTCAGGGGAACCTCGGTGGCCGACTCCTGCTCGACGAGCGCGACGCGGCGGGCCCGCTCGCGGCGACCGAGCGTGCGCAGGTCCTGGTCGCCGAGCCGGACCGTGCCCGCGTCGGGCGCACGGACCCCCGCGACGAGACGCAGCAGCGACGACTTGCCCGAGCCGTTCGGGCCCAGCAGCCCGGTCAGGGTGCCCGGTGCGACGGCGACCTCGACGTCGTCGATGATCAGGTGCCCGCCGGCCGACCAGCTGACCGCCCGCGCGTCCAGGCTCATCGTCCGACCTCCACGTCGCCGCGCGCCCGCCACAGCAGCCACGCGAAGACCGGGGCGCCGAGGAACGCGGTGAGGATGCCCACCGGCAGCTCGCGCGGCTCGAACACCGTGCGCGCCGCGGTGTCGGCCCACACGAGGAAGCTGGCCCCCACGAGGGCCACGACGGGCAGCAGGTGCCGGTGCCGGGCGCCGACGACCAGGCGCACGGCGTGCGGCAGCACCAGGCCGAGGAAGCCGATCGACCCGCTGACCGAGACGAGCGCACCCGTGAGCAGCGCGACGATCGTGAGCAGCACCCAGCGCGTGCGGGCCACGTGCACCCCGAGGGCCGCGGCCGCGGTGTCGCCGAACGCGAACGCGTCGAGCGTGCGGCCCGCGCCGACCAGCGCGGTGCCGAGCACCAGCACCGCGAGGCCCGCGATCGCGACCGACGACCACGTCGAGCCGGCGAGCGACCCGAGCAGCCAGCCGAGGATCTCGCGGTACGAGTCGCCCGTGGCCGACCAGAAGATCGCGAAGCTCGTGGCCGCCGCGCACAGCTGCGAGACCGCGAGACCCGCGAGCACGGTGCGGGTGGGGGTCAGCGCGCCGAGCGACCCCGCGAGGGTCAGCGTCGCGGCCAGCGCGGCGAGCGCCCCGACGAACGCCGCGACGGGCAGCACGAGCGCCACGCCCAGCAGCAGCACCGCGACCGCGCCGAGCGAGGCCCCCGAGGACAGCCCCAGCAGGTACGGGTCGGCGAGCGGGTTGCGCGTCAGGCTCTGCATCACGGCACCCGCCACGGCCAGCCCGGCACCGACGGCCGCGGCCGTCAGGACGCGGGGGAGCCGCAGCTCCCACACGATCGCGTCGGTCAGCCGGGGCACGCCGCCGCCACCGAGCCCCAGGTGCGCGCCGATGCTGCGCAGCACGTCCCCGACCGCGATGTCCGCGGGCCCGATCGTCACGCTCACCACGAGCGTGGCGGCGAGCACCCCGAGCAGCGCGGCCAGCACCGCGGCGAGCCGCAGGCCCCCGCCCGCACGGTCGTCGCGCCCGTCACGCCCGTCGCGCGCCGGACGCCCGCGGTCGCCCGGCACAGGGCGGGTGGGTGGGCGGACAGCCGGCAGGCTCATCGGGCGGTGCTCCCAGACGTGCGGCCCGGTGCGCGCGGGACCGGGCAGGCAGGTGGACGGTGGGGCGCACGTCGCGCCGGGGGACTCGCCGCCCAGGTCCGGACGGCCGCACCGGACGAAGCGTCGTCCGGGGTCCGGCTTCACCCTAGAGGCTCGCCACGGGCCGTCGCGACGCGGGACGCCCCCGGACGCCCGGCGCCAGGTCAGGGGGTCGCGGCGAGCACGAGGGCCTGCGCGACGAGGTCGACTGACCGCCGACCGGTGCGGCGCGGCTCTAGAGTCGTGCCGCACCGGCGCGGGGCTCGCCCGAGCACGACGCCACGCCACGCACCGCCCGACCTCCGAGGAGACGGCACATGAGCACCCACCAGTCCACGACCGGCGCGACTGCGCCAGTGACGGCCCCCGGCGCCGGGTCGGGCGACGACGCGACCGCGCGTGCTCTCGACGCGCACGTCTTCCACTCGTGGTCCGCGCAGGCGCAGCCCACCGCGTTCGTGCTGGCGGGCGGCTCGGGCAGCCACGTGTGGGACCACGCCGGTCGGCGGTACCTCGACTTCTCCTCCCAGCTCGTCAACACGAACATCGGCCACCAGCACCCCAAGGTCGTCGCGGCGATCCAGGAGCAGGCGGCCACGCTCGCCACGGTGGCCCCCGCGACCGCGAGCCTCGTGCGGGGGCGCGCCGCCGAACGCGTCCTGTCGCACGCGCCGGCCGGCATGAGCAAGGTCTTCTTCACCAACGGCGGCGCGGACGCGAACGAGAACGCGATCCGGTTGGCCCGGCTGCACACGGGACGCGACAAGGTCGTCTCGGCCTACCGTTCGTACCACGGCAACACGGGCGCGGCGGTGGTCGCCACGGGCGACTGGCGCCGGGTGCCCAACGAGTACGCACGGGGGCACGTGCACGTGTTCGGCCCCTACCTGTACCGCTCGGAGTTCTGGGCCACCAGCCCCGAGCAGGAGGCCGAGCGGGCCCTGCACCACCTCGAGCGCGTGATCCAGGCCGAAGGCCCCGCGAGCGTCGCGGCGATCCTGCTCGAGACGATCCCGGGCACCGCGGGCGTCCTCGTGCCGCCGCCCGGCTACCTCGCGGGCGTCCGTGAGATCGCCGACCGCTACGGCGTCGTGCTGATCCTCGACGAGGTGATGGCCGGGTTCGGGCGCACCGGCGCGTGGCTCGCGCTCGACCACTTCGACGTGCAACCCGATCTGGTGACCTTCGCCAAGGGGGTCAACTCCGGGTACGTGCCCACGGGCGGGGTCATGATCTCGGCCGAGATCGCCGCGACGTTCGACGAGCGCGTGTTCCCGGGCGGGCTAACCTACTCGGGGCACCCGCTCGCGATGGCGTCGATCGTCGCGACGGTCGACGCGATGGCCGAGGAGGGCGTCGTCGAGAACGCCGCCACCATCGGGCGCGACGTGCTCGGGCCGGGGCTGGCCGACCTCGCCGACCGCCACCCGCTGGTGGGCGACGTGCGCGGTCTCGGGGTCTTCTGGGCCGTCGAGCTCGTGCGCGACGCCGCGACGCGCGAACCGGTGGGCGCCGACGTGATGGGCGCGATCAAGGCCGGCGCGCTCGCCCGGGGGCTGCTGCCCTTCGTCGCCGACAACCGCGTGCACGTGGTGCCCCCGTGCGTCGTCACGCCCGACGAGGCCGCCGAAGGGCTCGCGCTGCTCGACGAGGTCCTCACCGAGGTCGGCGCCCGCATCTGACCGCGCGCCACGCCCGTCCACCCGAGTTCTGTCCCGCTGTCCGTCCACCCTGTCCGTCCACCCCTGGAGTGAGCACCGCATGAGCACCGCCCTGTCCCGTCCGCGCCGCGCCGTCGTCACCGGGGCGTCCTCCGGCATCGGCGCCGCGACCGTCCGCCGCCTGCGGACCGACGGCTGGGACGTGCTCGCCACGGCCCGCCGCGCCGACCGTCTCGCCGAGCTCGCCGCCGAGACGGGGGCCGAGGCGTTCGCCGCGGACGTGACCGACGCCGACGACGTGGCCCGCCTCGCGGCGCACGTGCAGGCCACGGGCGGCCTCGACGCGCTGGTCAACAACGCGGGCGGGGCGTTCGGGCTCGACCCGGTCGCCGACGCCGACGTCGAGCAGTGGCGGGCCATGTACGAGATCAACGTGCTCGGCACGCTGCGCGTCACGCAGGCCCTGCTGCCCGCGCTGCGCGAGCGCGGCGAGGCGGACGTGGTCGTCGTGACGTCGACCGCCGCGCACGGTGCGTACGAGGGCGGCGCGGGCTACACCGGCGCCAAGCACGCCGAGCGGATGCTCGCGACGACGCTGCGCTGGGAGCTCGTCGGCGAGCCGCTGCGCGTGATCGAGATCGCGCCGGGAGCTGTCGAGACGGACTTCTCGCTCGTGCGCTTCGACGGGGACGCCGAGCGGGCCGCCGCTGTGTACGCGGGGTACCAGCCGCTCGTGGCCGACGACATCGCCGACACGATCTCGTGGGCGCTGAGCCGCCCGCCGCACGTCAACGTCGACCTGCTGGTGGTGCGGCCCCGGGCGCAGGCGAGCAACACCAAGACCGCCCGGACCGGGGTGTGACGTCCGGGGGCTGACCACCGGGGTGTGGGACGGAGCCCGGCTCCGTAGGCTGCCCAGAGTGCCTACCGACCCGTCGGTCTCGACGACCCGTGCGCTGGCGCGACTGCTGCACTGGGCGCGTCCCGCCCTGCCGCGGCTGGCTGCCGGCGCGGCGGCCTCGCTCGGGGCCAGCCTCATGGCGCTGGCCGTGCCGCAGGTGCTGCGCGCTGTCGTCAACGGCCCGCTGCTCACCGAGGGATCGCCCCGGGCGCTCGTGCTCGCGGCCGGGCTCGTGCTCGCGCTCGGTGTGCTCGAGGCCCTCCTCGTGTGGTGCCGACGTGCGTTCGTGCTGACCCCCGGCACCCGGATCGAGCGGGCGATGCGCACCGAGCTGTTCGAGCACCTGCTCGAGCTGCCGTCGGCGTTCCACGACCGGTGGTCGGGCGGCCAGCTGCTCTCGCGCATCATGTCCGACCTCGGCATGGTGCGCCGGTGGCTCGCGTTCGGGCTGGTCATGCTCGTGGTGAGCGCGAGCACGGTGGTCGTGGGCATCGGGCTGATGCTCGCGACCGCGTGGCAGCTCGGGCTCGTGTACCTGTGCGGCGCGGTGCCGGTGGTGTGGCTCGGCTTCCGGTTCCGCGAGGACTACAAGGAGGTCGCGCGGCTCGCCCGTGACCAGGCGGGCGACCTCGCGACGACGGTCGAGGAGTCGGTGCACGGCATCCGGGTGCTCAAGGCCTTCGGGCGCGGCCAGGAGGCGCTCGACGACTTCGCCCGGCAGGCCGACGAGCTGCGCTCGACCGAGATCCACAAGGCCCGCACCCTGTCCCGCGTCACGTTCGCGCTCGGCGCGCTGCCCGAGGCCGTGCTCGCGGTGACGCTCGGGCTGGGGGTCTGGCTGGCCGCCTCCGGGAGCGTGAGCGTGGGGGCGCTCGTCGCGTTCTTCGCGACCGCCGCGGTCGTCAACGCCCCCGTCGAGCGGCTGGGCCAGCTGCTCGCGATGACGCTCGACGCGCGCGCCGCGACCGACCGCGTCGTCGAGGTGATCGACACCGCGAACCCGCTCGCCGACCCGCCCGTCCCCGTGCACCTGCCCGCCGCCGACCCGCGCGGTTCGCGCGTCGTGCTCGACGCCGTGCACTTCCGGCACCCGGCCTCGCCGCCCGACGCCCCGGACGTGCTCGACGGCGTGGACCTCGAGCTCGAGCCCGGGGAGACGCTCGCGCTCGTGGGGCTGACCGGATCGGGCAAGTCGACGCTGGTCCAGCTCGTGCCACGGCTCTACGACGTGACGGGCGGTGCTGTGCGCGTCGACGGGGTCGACGTGCGCGACCTGTCGCGCACCGAGCTGCGCCGCGCGGTGGCGGTCGCGTTCGAGGACCCGGTGCTGTTCTCGACCTCGGTGCGCGAGAACGTGCTGCTGGGCGTCGACACCGAGGCCCTCGGCGAGGCGCCGTCCGACGCGCTGGTGCGCCAGGCGCTCGACGTCGCGAGCGCCGATTTCGTGGACCGGCTGCCGCACGGCACCGCGACCGTGATCGGGGAGGAGGGGCTGAGCCTGTCCGGCGGCCAGCGCCAGCGCATCGCCCTGGCCCGGGCGATCGCGGTGCGACCGCGCGTGCTCGTGCTCGACGACCCGCTCTCGGCGCTCGACGTGACCACCGAGGCCGCGGTCACGACCCGCCTGCGCGAGGTCCTGACCGGCACCACGACGCTCGTCGTCGCGCACCGGACCTCGACCGTCGCGCTCGCCGACCGGGTCGCTGTGCTCGAGGACGGCCGGGTGACCGGCGTCGGCCGGCACAGCGAGCTGCTCGCGACGCACCCGCACTACCGCTACGTGCTCACGGCGCTCACCGCGCTCGACGACGCGGCCGACGAGGCCGTCGCGGGCCCCGGGGCCGGTCGGGGGGTGGACCGGTGAGCCCGACGCGTCCCGCACCCGCCGCCGCGTCCGGGCCGGCCGGCGCCGAGACCTCGACCGACGAGTCGACCCGCGCCGAGCGTGACCTGGCCCGGTCCCGCTCGCTGCGGCTGCTGCGCTCGCTGCTGCAGCCCCTCGCGGGACCCGCCTGGGGCACCGTCGTGCTCGTGGTCGCCGCGCAGGTGGCCCAGGTGGCCGGGCCCGCGCTCGTGGCGGTCGCGATCGACCGCGGACTGCCCGCGCTGCGCGCCGGCAACGGTGTGCCGCTCGTGCTGGCCGCGGGGGCCTACCTCGTGGCGGCGCTCGCGGGAGGGCTGCTCAGCGCCGCGGTGGTGCGCGCCGCGGCCCGCGTGAGCCAGGCGATCCTGCTCGACCTGCGCCGCCGCGTGTTCCGGCACACCCAGCTGCTGAGCCTCGAGTTCCACGAGCGCTACACCTCGGGCCGGGTGATCTCACGGCAGACGTCGGACCTGGACGCTGTGCGCGAGCTCCTCGACGGCGGCATCACCACGCTCGCGTCGAGCGTGCTGGCGATGGTGCTCACCGCCGCGTCGTTGCTGCTGCTCGACTGGCCCAGCGGTCTGGTGCTGCTCGTCGCGGTGGTGCCCGGCGTGGTGCTGACCCGCTGGTTCCAGGTGCGTTCGCAGGTGCAGTACCGCCGCAACCGCACGGCCGCGGCGCGGCTCATCGTGCGGTTCGTCGAGACCATGACGGGCATCCGCGCGGTGCAGGCGTTCCGCCGCCAGCGGCGCTCGGCCCACGAGTACGCGCGCCTCGCCGAGGACTACCGGGTCACGAGCGCCGAGTCGATCCGGCTCAACGGCCTGTTCGACGCGGGCCTCACGCTGATCGGCAACGTGACGGTCGCGGCCGTGATGCTGGTCGGTGGCCTGCGGGTGCTCGACGGTGCGCTCGAGGTCGGGGTGCTGGCGGCCGCGGTGCTGTACGCCAAGCGCTTCTTCTCGCCGCTATCCCAGATCGGCATGTTCTACAACTCGTTCCAGTCGGCGACGGCCGCGCTCGAGAAGCTCGCCGAGCTGCTCGCGGAGGAGCCCGGCGTGCCGGACCCGGCGCACCCCGTCCGGCTGCTCGCCCCGCGCGGCGACGTGCGGCTCGCGGGCGTCGAGTTCGGCTACGGGGACGGGCCGAGCGTGCTGCCGCACGTCGACCTGCACGTGCCCGCCGGCCAGAGCGTCGCGCTCGTGGGCGAGACCGGGGCGGGGAAGTCGACGGTCGCCAAGCTGCTCGCGCGGTTCTACGACGTGCGCGAGGGCGCTGTGCTGCTCGACGGGGTCGACGTGCGCGACCTCGCCCCGACGGACCTGCGGCGCGCGCTGGTCATGGTCACGCAGGAGGCGTACCTGTTCTCCGGATCGGTCGCGGCCAACATCGCGCTCGGGCGCCCCGACGCGACCCGCGCCGAGATCGAGGCGGCGGCCCGCGCGGTGGGCGTGCACGACCTGGTCTCCGCGCTGCCCGACGGCTACGACACCGAGGTGGACAAGCGCGGCGTGCGGCTCTCGGCCGGGCAGCGCCAGCTCGTCTCGTTCGCGCGGGCGTTCCTCGCGGACCCGGCCCTGCTCGTGCTCGACGAGGCGACGAGCTCGCTCGACGTGCCGGGAGAACAGCTCGTGCAGCGCGGGCTCGGCACGCTGCTCGCGGGGCGCACGTCGGTGGTCATCGCGCACCGGCTCTCCACGGTGATGGGTGTGGACCGGGTGCTCGTGGTCGACGGCGGCCGCATCGTCGAGGACGGCAGCCCCGCGGAGCTCGTCGCTGCGGGCGGCCGGTTCGCGGCGCTGCACGCCGACTGGCAGGCCTCGCTGCGCTGACGTCAAGCGCTGCGCGGCACGCCCAGACCGAGCCGGTCCAGCACGCTCGTGACCAGCGCGTCCGGCTCGTCGACGAGCGTCACCGCACCGGCCTCGACGAGCTCGCCGGGGCTCGCGTACCCCCACGTCACACCGATGCAGTCGATCCCGTGCTCGGCCGCGCCGAGCACGTCGTGCTCGCGGTCGCCCACCATGACCGTGCGGGCGGGGCCCGGGACGCGCGCGGCGCCGAGCTCGGCGAGGGCGTGCGCGATCACCAGGGCCTTGGACGACGGCTGCGAGTCGGCGGGGGCGCCGTAGACGCCGTCGACCAGGTCGCTCAGGCCGAACCGGTCGCAGATCGGGCGGGCGTACACCTCGGGCTTGGACGTCGCCACGGCGAGCGTGCACCCGGCGTCGCGCAGCCGCACGAGCGCCTCGACCACGCCCGGGTACACCGAGTTGTCGTACATGCCGCCCGCGGTGAAGGCCGCGCGGTACGCGGCGACGGCCTCGCCGAGCCGCTCGGGCGGCACACCGTGCGCGGGGAACGACGCGGAGATCGGCGGGCCGACGAACGCCCGCAGCGCGGCCGCGTCGGGCACCGGGACCCCCAGCGTGCGGAACGCGTGCGCCACGGACGACACGATGCCGGGCGCGGAGTCGGTCAGCGTGCCGTCGAGGTCGAGCAGGACGAGGGGGGCGGGGCTGTCGGTCATCGGACGATGATGCCTCGCCGGGCCTGGCATCTCCCAGCCGCCCGACCACGCGTACCCCGACGACCGGTGGGGAGGACCTTGGGGGAACGGGACGCCCGTGCGGGCCGATTACCCTGCGGGCATGGCGATCACCGAAGCAGCACCTGGTCAGCTCCTGCCCGTCGACCGTGAGGTGCTCGGCTGGGACGTGTTCGGCGAGGCCGCGCGCGACCTCGCGCAGGCCGTCGTCGACTCGGGCTTCGAGGTCGACGTGGTCGTCGCGGTCGCCCGGGGCGGCCTGCTGCCCGCCGGGGCCATCTCCTACGCGCTGGGCACCAAGGTGTGCGGCGCGCTCAACGTCGAGTTCTACACGGGCGTCGACGAGCGGCTCACGGAGCCGACTGTGCTCCCGCCGCTGCTCGACACGGCCGCGATGGCGGGCCTGCGCGCGCTCGTCGTGGACGACGTCGCGGACACGGGCGAGACCCTGGCCCTGGTCCAGCGGCTCATGGCGCAGCACTGCGACGAGGTGCGCACCGCTGTCCTGTACGCCAAGCCCACGTCGATCGTGAACCCCGACTACGTCTGGCGCCGCACCGACCGCTGGATCACGTTCCCGTGGTCCGCGCAGGCGCCGGTCGAGCGCGCGACCGCGGGTGCGGCCGCGGGCACGGCCGCGGGGTGAGCGACGTGCGCCCCGGACCCGGCGCGTCCGCGCCGGTGCCGCGCGTCCGTGCCAACCAGGTGGGCCACCTGCCCGGGGTTCCGGTGGCGGCCACGCTCGTGACCGACGCGCGCACGCCTGTGCCCTGGCGTCTCGAGCGCGCGGGCCGCACGCTCGCGCAGGGCCTGAGCACCCCCCGGGGGCACGACCCGTCCGCCGGTCTCGACGTGCACACGCTCGAGGTCGGACCGGTGACCGAGGTGGGCGAGGGCTTCACGCTCGTCGCCGACGGCGCCACGAGCGACCCGTTCGCGGTCGGCGCCCACCTGTACGCCCCCCTCGCGGCCGACGCGCTGCGCTTCTTCCACCTGCAGCGCAGCGGCACCCCGATCGGCCCCGAGGTCGCCGGTCCGCGCTACGCCCGGCCGGCGGGCCACGTCGTGAGCTCGCCCCACGGCGGCGACACGCACGTCGCGTGCCTGCCCGCGGGGCGTGCTGCGACCCGGGACGGCGTGGACCTCTACGACGGCTGGACCGACACGCACGTGCTCGACGTGAGCGGCGGCTGGTACGACGCGGGAGACCATGGCAAGTACGTGGTCAACGGGGGCATCGCGGTGGCCCAGCTGCTCGGCACCCTCGAGTGGGTCGCGGCGACGGTCGAGCTCCCCGCGGGGCTCGAGGACGCGCTGCGCGACGAGGTGCGCTGGGAGCTCGGGTGGATGCTGCGCATGCAGGTGCCCGCCGGCTCGCGGTTCGCCGGGCTGGTGCACCACAAGGTGGGCGACGAGCGCTGGACGCCGATCCCGACCCTGCCGCACCAGGACCCCCAGCCGCGCTGGCTGCACCGCCCGTCGACCGCCGCCGCGCTCAACCTCGCTGCCGTCGCCGCGCAGGGCGCCCGCGTGCTCGGCGACCACGACGCGGCGTTCGCCGGGCAGCTGCTGGCCGCGGCACGCACCGCCTACGACGCGGCGCTGCGCACCCCGGACCTGTACGCCCCGGACACGAACGTGCTCGAGAACCCCGGCAGCGGCCCGTACGACGACGTCGACCTCGACGACGAGCGCTACTGGGCGGCCGCCGAGCTGTACCTGACGACGGGGGAGGGCCGCTACCTGGTCGACCTGCGCGCCAACCCGTTCCACCTCGGTGGTGACCGGGACCCGTTCGCTGTGCTCGACTGGCAGCGCGTCGCGGCCCTCGGGCGGATCTCGCTCGCGCGGGTGCCCAGCCCGCTGCCCGAGGCCCCCGACGTGCGTGCTGCGCTCGTGGCCGCGGCCGATGCGCTCGTCGTGATCCAGGCGGACCAGCCCTTCGGCCACCCGTACGCCCCGGCCGACGACCGCTACGACTGGGGCTCGAACGGTCTGCTGCTCAACCACCTCACCGTGCTCGGCGCGGCGTGGGGCGTGAGCGGGGACGTCCGGCACCGCGACGCCCTCGCCGAGGGTGCCGGCTACCTGTTCGGCCGCAACGCGCTCGGGCTGTCCTACGTGACCGGGTACGGCACGCGCGACGTCCACCGGCAGCACAGCCGCTGGTACGCCCAGCAGGTCGACCCGACGCTGCCGCCGCCCCCGCCCGGCACCGTCAGCGGCGGACCGAACTCCGCGACACCCGACCCGGTCTCGTCGGGTGCGGTCGGCGGCCGCCCGGCGCAGCAGTGCTACGTGGACGACATCGGCGCGTGGGGCGTCAACGAGCTGACCGTCAACTGGAACGCCCCGCTGGTGCAGGTCGCCGCGCTGCTCGCCGGGGCGCTCACGCCCCGGCGGTGACCGGGGCCAGGTCCCGCACCCAGCTGCCGTCGTCCCGCGGGGTGAAGCCCGCCCGGGCGAGGTACGTGCGCAGGCCCACGAGGTCGGTGCCCGCGACCACCCGGCGCGCGTGCTCGGCCGCGAACGGACCGGCGTCGGAGTAGAGGAACGACCCGGCTGTGTAGTCGCGGTAGCCCGGGACGACGTAGTCGACCACGAGCCGCCACGACCCGGGGCCGTCGGGCTCGGCGACCACGAGACCGGCCACGACGTCGTCGTGCAGCACGAGAGCGTGCAGCGCACCCGGGGCCGCGGGCAGCGTGGCGGTGGGCGAGAACTGGGCGACGTCGGCGCCGTGCCGGGCGAGGAAGTGCGCGAGCATCGCGTCCTGCGGCGCGACCGGCACCCAGGCGAACGCGCGGCCCGCTCGGCGCGAGCGCACCAGCGACACGATGAACCACACGTTGATGAGGCACAGCGCGGCGTTCATCGCGGCCATGGGCCACACCGCGATGAGGGCGTTGAAGACCAGCAGCGCGAAGGACGCGGCCAGGTTCAGCACGCGGAACCGCAGCATGCGGGACTGGAGCACCGAGTACACGAGGAGCGCGGACCCGGCCCAGCCGAGGAGGTCGACGATGGCCACGCGGTGAACCTAGCGGTCCGGGGTCAGGGACCGGCGGGACGTCGGTCCGGCGCGCCGCCGAGCCCTTCCTCGCGGGCCAGGACGACGGCGGCCGAGCGGTCGGGCACGCCGAGCTTGGTCAGCACGTTCGCGACGTGGTTGCGCACGGTCTTGGGGCTGAGCGCCAGCCGCCGTGAGATCACCGTGTTGTCGTGGCCTGCCGCCACGAGGTCCAGGACCTCGCGCTCGCGGTCGGTGAGCCGCGGGAACGGTGGCCGCACGGCCGTACGACCGGCCAGCACGTAGGCCATCGCCTGCTCGGCGACGGCGGGTCCCAGGATCATCTCGCCCGCCGCGACGGCCCGCACCGCGCGCTCGACGGCGTCGGGCGGGGCGGACTTGAGCAGGTAGCCGCGGGCCCCGGCCCGCACCGAGGCGACGACCGCGTCGGCGTCCTCGTGCATCGTCACGACGAGCACGCGCAGCCCGGGCCGGGTCCGCACGAGCTCGCGCGTCACGTCGACCCCCGAGCCGTCGCCCAGGTCGAGGTCCATGAGCACGACGTCCACGGGCGGGGTGCCGCCTCCGAGCACCTCGCGCGCCTCACGTGCCCCGGCCAGCTGCGCCACGACGCGCACGCCGTCGAGCGAGTCGAGCAGCGCGGCCATGCCCAGCCGGAACACGGGGTGGTCGTCGACGACCGCGACGTCGATGCTCATCGCGCGCCGTCCGGCGTGGGGGCGGGGAGGGACCCGACGCGGGCGGCGAGCGGCAGGCGGGCGTGCACGCGGGTGCCGTGCGGGGCGAGGGCTGTCGTCTCGACGCTGCCGCCGAGCTCCTCGGCGCGCTCGCGCATCGAGCGGGTGCCGACGCCGGGCACGGAGCCGGGGGCGTGGCCCGTGCCGTCGTCGTCGCACACGACCTCGACGCCGGTGCCGGTCAGCACCACGCGCAGGGTGCACGCGCTCGCCCCGCTGTGCCGGGCCGCGTTGAGGACGGCCTCGGCGGCGATGGCGTAGGCGGCTGCCGCCACCGGGGCGTCGAGCTGCGCCAGGTGCTCGTGCGGGTCGGTCTCGACGTGCACGGCGATCCCCGGGGTGCGGTCCGCGAGCTCGACGAGCGCGGCCCCGAGCCCCGCGTCGTCGAGCACCGGTGGCAGCAGGCTGCGGGAGAGCAGCCGGACGTCCTCGACCCGCTGCTCGACCTCGGCCTGGAGCGCGGCGAGGAGCGCGTCGGTCGCCGGGACGTCCTGCTCGAGCAGGTTGCGGGCGCCCTGCAGCCCGAGCCGCAGCCCGCTGAGCCACGGGCCGATCCCGTCGTGCAGCTCGCGTCGGATGAGCCGGCGCTCGGCGAGCCGGGCCCGGGTCGCGGCGTCGCGCGCCCGTTCGAGGTCGCGTGCGCCCTGGGCGAGCGCGAGCCCGGCACCGACCACGGGCAGCACCTGGTCGAGAGCGTCGCGGGTGCGGGCGTCGAGCCGCTCGCCGGGCCGCGGGGTCAGCGCGACCTCGCCCACCACGACGCCGCCCAGGTGCACGTCCGCGCGGACGGCGACCGACGTCGGGGTGCCCCACGCGCCGACCAGGGTGCGGTCGTGGCTCGCGAGCGTGACCGACTCGAGCCGCAGCGTCTCGCCCAGGCTCGCGCACAGCCCCGTGAGCTGGGCGTCGGTGCCCTGCACCTCCGCGAGGCGACGTCCGACGTCGAGCGCGGCCTCGGCGGGGCGGGCCCCCGCGCCGTACACGAGCGTGTGCACCCGGCGTGCGAGCCACGTCCGTGCGGGCTGGGCCGCGAGGACGACGCCGAGCGCGGCGACCGCCTGGGCCGCGGGCGTGCTGTCGGCGAGCGCCGTCGCGACGGCCACGAGCGCCACGTAGCCGAGCGCCAGCCCCACGGTGAGCAGCGCCGCGATGGTGGCCCTGCTCACGGCGATGTCGATGCCCCACAACCGGTTGCGCAGCACGGTGACGAGCAGCGCGGCAGGGAACACAGCCTGGCAGGCGAGGTGCGTGAGCGGCACGGCGAGCATCAGGCCCGGTCCGGCGTCGGTCAGCACGAGCGGCACGAACGAGGCGGCCATGACCGCGGTGCCGAGCGCGAGCAGGCCCAGCCCCGGGCGCTCGGCGACGGGGCCGCGCACGTGCCGCACCCACGTCGCCGCCGCGGTCAGCAGGCCCACGGCCACGACCAGCACCATGAGGGTCGTGGTGTCGGCCATGGGTGCCAGCAGGCGCACGGACGTCAGGGCGAGCGTGAGCGCCCCGCCCAGGACGAGTCCGGACCAGCCGGTCCGGCCGAGCGGGTGGTCGCGCACGAGCCACGGCACCACGAGGAACAGGCCCAGCGTGCCGGGCACCCACGCCCAGCCGAGCGCCCCGGTGAGCCACGCCAGCTCGGGCACGTGCGGGCGGCTCGCGGCGTACGCCCACCACCCGCCGCCCAGCGCTGCCACCGCGCCGCCCACCCCCGTGAGCGCCACGAGGCCCCCGACGACGTGCGGGCGACGGGCGAGCAGCAGCCCCGCGACACCGCCGTACACGACGGCCACCATGACGTCGACCGCGAAGAACAGGGCCTCGCCGTCGAGCGGCACCCGGGCCGCGACGTGCAGCACCACGGCCACGACCGCAAGCGTCCAGCACACCCCCACGAGCACCACCGCGACCCGGGGCGACCCGGGGCGCGGCGGTGCGGGGCGGGACTGCGGTGGACCCGGGTCGCCGGTCATGGCGACACGGTAGGACCTGAGCACCGGTGTCCGATACGTCCTGGTTCAGCGGCGGTCGCCGAGCGCGAACCCGAGCGCCACGACGAGCAGCCACACGGGGCCCGTGAACCCGGCGAGGTACTGGAACGGGGAGATCCCGGCCACGAGCGTGATGCCCCCCAGCAGCAGGCTCACGACGCCGATCCACCGGGGTGCGGCGGAGTGCCGCAGCGACGCCACGGCGAGCGCGACACCCGAGAGCCCCGCCCCGAGCCACAGCCACGGCACGGTCGCGACCCAGTCGGTGTAGAACGCCGCCGACTCGGGCACCAGCACGTCGGGCTCGGCCAGCGCGAGCATGTACTGCGTGTCGAGCCCGCTGCCGAGCAGCAGGGCCACCGCGACCAGCAGCAGCCCCCACCCGGCGACCCGGCCGAGCAGCGACCCGGCCGGTGCCTGCTGGTCGAGCCGTCGGTGCAGGCCCGCGGCGAAGACGGGCACGGCGACCGCGCACAGTGCGGTGACCGTGTGGAACAGCAGGTACGTGCCCTGCTTGCCCGACGCGTCGGCGAGCATCGCCCCCGCGTCGCCCTGGGTGGCCTGCCAGTCGACCGAGCCGGCCAGCGACGTCTGGATGGAGGCGAGGCCGAGGGCGCCGGCGGCGACCCCCGTCCAGGCCCAGGCGCGGCTCGATGCTGCGCGCTGGCCGCGGGGGGCGGGGACCACGGCGTGCGTGGCGGTGGGTGTCGAGGACGAGGTGGGCACTGTGAGCTCCTGGAGGTCGGCGGCCGGGGCCGCGCACTGAGGGTGACCCGGTGAGCGTCCGTGGGGGGTGCGCCCGGGCACCAGGGCCCGGCGCCCGACCTCCCGGGCCGTCGGCGCCCGGGTCGGGCCGCTCGACCAGCCGCCGTGAGGAGTGGCTAGACTGTCGCCACAGGCGTCGACCCGGCCATCACCGGCGAGCCTCCGGAAGAACGGCGCCGCGTGGCGCTCAGTAGAACCGGACGGGTGGGCCCGTCATCGCCTGGAGATCGAGTGGTCGGTCACGTGCTCGCACGGACCGGCAAGCGGGGTGGTACCGCGGTGGGCCGTCGGCATCGACGAGCGGCCCGTCGTCCTCGCGGCGACCACGACGACCCAGGAGCCCGCACCGACATGGCGTACCCCCTGCACCGACCGACCGACGGCACCGGCCCCGCGGTCCCCGCCTCTCCCGACCTGCCCGCCCTCGAGAAGGACGTGCTGGCCTACTGGGAGGCTGACGGCACCTTCCGCGCCTCGATCGAGCAGCGGCCCGCCGGTGAGCACGGCTCGAACGAGTTCGTGTTCTACGACGGCCCCCCGTTCGCCAACGGCCTGCCGCACTACGGGCACCTGCTGACGGGCTACGCGAAGGACGTCGTCGGGCGCTACCAGACCCAGCGCGGCCACCGCGTCGAGCGCCGCTTCGGCTGGGACACCCACGGGCTGCCCGCCGAGCTCGAGGCCGAGCGGGTGCTCGGCATCACCGACAAGTCGCAGATCGACGAGATGGGCATCGCCCAGTTCAACGACGCGTGCCGCACCTCGGTGCTGCGCTACACGCGCGAGTGGCAGGAGTACGTCACCCGCCAGGCGCGCTGGGTCGACTTCGAGAACGACTACAAGACGCTCGACCTGACCTACATGGAGTCGGTCGTGTGGGCGTTCAAGCAGCTCTACGACAAGGGCCTCGCGTACGAGGGCTACCGCGTGCTGCCGTACTGCTGGCGCGACGAGACGCCGCTGTCCAACCACGAGCTGCGCATGGACGACGACGTCTACCAGTCGCGCCAGGACCCCGCGCTGACGGTCGGGGTGCGCCTGGAGACCGGTGAGCTCGCGCTCGTGTGGACCACCACGCCGTGGACGCTGCCGAGCAACCTCGCGATCGCGGTGGGCCCCGAGATCGAGTACGTCGTGGTCGAGCCCGCCGAGGGCCCGCTCGCGGGTGAGCGCGTCGTGCTGGCCGCCTCGCGCCTCCCGGCGTACGCCCGCGAGCTCGGCGAGGACCCGAAGGTCGTCGCACGCGTTCCGGGCGCCGAGCTGGCCGGCCGGTCCTACGCGCCGCCGTTCCCGTACTTCGAGGGCCACGAGAACGCCCACCGGGTGCTGGTCGCGGACTTCGTCACGACCGAGGACGGCACCGGCCTGGTGCACCTCGCGCCCGCGTTCGGCGAGGACGACATGGCCGTGTGCGACGCCGCGGGCATCAGCCCGGTCGTGCCCGTCGACTCCAAGGGCCGCTTCACGTCGGCCGTGCCCGACTACGCGGGCCAGCAGGTCTTCGACGCGAACCCCAAGGTGATCGCCGACCTCAAGGCGGGCGAGGGTGCGCTGTCCCTGGTCCCGGGCGAGCGCCGACCGGTGGTCGTGCGCCACGAGACCTACCAGCACTCCTACCCGCACTGCTGGCGCTGCCGGAACCCGCTGATCTACAAGGCCGTGTCGAGCTGGTTCGTGCGCGTCACGGACTTCCGCGACCGCATGGTCGAGCTCAACGACGAGATCCGCTGGGTGCCCGAGCACATCAAGGACGGCCAGTTCGGCAAGTGGCTCGCGGGCGCCCGCGACTGGTCCATCTCCCGCAACCGCTACTGGGGCACGCCCATCCCCGTGTGGACGAGCGACGACCCGGCCTACCCGCGGATCGACGTGTACGGCTCGGTCGCCGAGCTCGAGGCCGACTTCGGCGTCGAGGTCACCGACCTGCACCGCCCGTTCATCGACGAGCTCACGCGCCCCAACCCGGACGACCCCACGGGCCGTTCGACCATGCGGCGCATCCCCGACGTGCTCGACGTGTGGTTCGACTCGGGCTCGATGCCGTTCGCGCAGGTGCACTACCCGTTCGAGAACGCGGACTGGTTCGAGCACCACTACCCGGGCGACTTCATCACCGAGTACATCGGGCAGACGCGCGGCTGGTTCTACACGCTGCACGTGCTCGCGACGGCCCTGTTCGACCGGCCCGCGTTCCGCACGTCCGTGTCGCACGGCATCGTGCTGGGCTCCGACGGTCGCAAGATGAGCAAGTCGCTGCGCAACTACCCGGACGTCGCCGAGGTCTTCGACCGCGACGGCTCGGACGCGATGCGCTGGTTCCTCATGGCGAGCCCGATCCTGCGCGGGGGCAACCTCGTCGTCACCGAGGAGGGCATCAGGGAGAACGTCCGTCAGGTCATGCTCCCGCTGTGGAGCACCTGGTACTTCTTCACGCTCTACGCCGGGGCGGCCAACGAGGGGGCGGGTCTGACCGCGCGGCGGGTGAACGCCGCCGACCACGCGTCGGGCGACCTCGCGACCATGGACCGCTACCTGCTGGCCCGCACCCGCACCCTCGTCGAGGCCGTCTCCGCACAGCTCGACGCGTACGACGTGCCGGGGGCGTGCGAGAGCGTCCGCGAGTACCTCGACGTGCTGACCAACTGGTACGTGCGCACGTCGCGTGACCGGTTCTGGCAGGAGGACGCCGCGGCGTTCGACACGTTGTGGACGGCCCTCGAGATGCTCACGCGCGTCATGGCGCCGCTCGCCCCGCTGCTCAGCGAGGAGGTGTGGCGCGGCCTGACCGGTGGGCGCAGCGTGCACCTCACGGACTGGCCCGACCTGTCCCCGGGCACGCCCGACGACGAGGCGCTCGCGGCCGACGACGCGCTCGTGGCGGCGGTGGACCGGGTGCGCGAGATCGTCTCGGTGACGCTCGGGCTGCGCAAGGCCCAGTCGCTGCGGGTGCGTCAGCCGCTGCGTGCGCTGCGCGTGGTGCTGCCCGACCCCAGCCAGGTCGAGGACTTCGTCGACCTGGTCGCGGCCGAGCTCAACGTCAAGGGCGTGGTGCTCCAGTCGCTCGACGACGCGGCCGCCGGTGCGGTCGGGGTACGCACCCAGCTCACTGTCAACGCACGGGCCGCCGGCCCGCGCCTGGGCCGCGGCGTGCAGGACGCGATCCGCGCCGCCAAGGCGGGGGACTGGTCGACCGACGCGCAGGGGCGGGTCGTGGTGCACACCGCCGCGGGCGACGTGCCGCTCGAGGAGAGCGAGTACGAGACGAGCACTGTCGTCGAGGCGGGCGAGGGCGACCTGACCGCCGCTGTGCTGCCCGGTGGCGGCTTCGTCGTGCTCGACCTGGCGCTCGACGAGGAGCTGCGCGCCGAGGGCTACGCCCGTGACGTGGTCCGTGCCGTGCAGGACGCCCGCAAGGCGGCCGACCTGCAGGTGACCGACCGCATCCTGCTCACGCTCACCGTGCCCGAGGACCGCCTCGAGTGGGTGCGCACGCACCGGGACGCGGTCGCCGGCGAGACGCTCGCGTCCGAGCTGACTCTCGAACCGTCGTCCGACGGCGAGCTCGGTGTCCGGGTCGTGCGCGCATGACCGGCCAGGGAGGTGCGGGGCACCTGCGTCGCGAGGCCGACGACTCCGCCCGACGTGCGGCGGACGAGGTGTACGCCGCGATCCTCGAGCGGGCGCCCGAGCACGACATCGACCCGACGCTCGACCGGGTCGCGGCCGTGTGCGACCTGCTGGGCGACCCGCAGCGCACGTTCCGTACGGTGCACATCACCGGGACCAACGGCAAGACCTCGACGGCACGCATGGTCGAGGCGCTGCTGCGCGAGCACGGCCTGCGCACGGGCCGGTTCACCAGCCCGCACCTGACGCGCGTCACCGAGCGCATCGCGATCGACGGCGAGCCGATCTCGGACGAGCGGTTCGTCGAGGTGTGGCAGGACGTCGCCCCGTACGTTCACATGGTCGACACGGCAGCTCTCGCGGAGGGCAAGCCGCGGCTGAGCTTCTTCGAGGTGTTCACGGTCATGGCGTTCGCGGCGTTCGCGGACGCCCCGATCGACGTCGCGGTGGTCGAGGTCGGGCTGGGTGGCCGGTGGGACGCGACGAACGTCGTCGACGGCGAGGTCGCGATCCTCACCCCCGTGGCGCTCGACCACGAGCGCTATCTCGGGAGCACCCTCGTCGAGATCGCGAGCGAGAAGGCCGGCATCATCAAGGACGGCGCGACGGTCGTGCTCGCGCCTCAGCACGACGACGTCGAGGGCGTCGTGCTCGCGGTCGCGGCCGAACGCGGCGCACGCGTGGTGCGGGACGGCGTCGACATCGACGTCGTGGACCGGCAGGTCGCCGTGGGCGGCCAGGTGCTCAGCCTGCGTGGGCTCGGCGGGGTCTACACCGAGGTCTTCCTGCCGCTGTACGGCGCGTACCAGGCGCACAACGCGCTGCTGGCGCTCGTCGCGGTCGAGGCCCTGGTCACGGGCGGGGCCGCGCTCGACGGTGGCGTGGTCGAGGCCGCGTTCGGGTCGGTGACCTCACCCGGGCGGCTCGAGGTCGTGCGCACGAGCCCGACGATCCTGGTCGACGGCGCGCACAACCCGGCCGGCGCCGAGGCGCTCACGGGCGCCGTCGAGGAGGCCTTCGACTTCACCACGCTCGTGGGCGTCGTGGGCGTGATGGCGGACAAGGACCCCGAGAACATCCTCGCGGCCCTCGAACCGCTGCTCGCCGAGGTCGTGATCACGCGGGCGTCGTCGTCCCGCGCGCTCGACGTGGCGGACCTCGCCGAGGTCGCCGTGGACGTGTTCGGCGAGGACCGCGTGCACGTCGCGGACCGGCTCGACGCGGCGATCGACATGGCCGCGGGGCGGGCCGAGGCGCTCGAGGAGTACGGCTCGGGCGTCCTGGTCACGGGGTCGATCCTGCTCGTCGCCGAGGCGCGGGTCCTGCTCGGGCGGCCCTGAGCCGCGGGGCGGGAGCCCCCGCTTGACGACCCGGTGCGGTACCGGGAGTGTGAGGTGATGTGGCGCCGGTGCCGCACCCGCGCAGTCCGGTGCCGCACCGGTGTCCTGCGCGGGCCGAAGGGAAGCTCACGATGAAGAAGCTGATCAACGACCCTCAGACCGTCGTCGCCGAGTCGCTCGCTGGTTTCGGTCTGGCGCACGCCGACGTGGTGGAGGTGCACACCGACCCGCTGTACGTCACGCGGGCCGGGGGCGTGGTGCCGGGCAAGGTGGGTCTCGTGAGCGGCGGGGGCAGCGGCCACGAGCCGCTGCACGCCGGTTTCGTGGGGGTCGGCATGCTCGACGCGGCGGTCCCCGGTCCGGTGTTCACCTCGCCCACGCCCGACCAGATCGCCCCGGCGCTCGCCGCCGCGGACGCGGGTGCGGGGGTCGTGGCGATCGTGAAGAACTACACCGGCGACGTGCTGAACTTCGAGACGGCGGCCGAGCTGGCCGACGCCGACGGGCTGCGGGTACGCACGGTGCTGGTCAACGACGACGTCGCGGTCGAGGACTCGCTGTACACCGCGGGCCGCCGCGGGGTCGCGGGCACCGTCGCGGTCGAGAAGATCGCGGGCGCGGCCGCGGCGCGCGGCGACGGCCTCGAGCAGGTCGTGGCGGTCGCCGAGCGGGTCGTGGCGAACGTGCGCTCGATGGGGGTCGCGCTCACCGCGTGCACGGTGCCGCACTCGGGACGGCCGAGCTTCGACCTGCCCGAGGACGAGATCGAGATCGGCATCGGCATCCACGGCGAGCCGGGGCGCCGGCGCGTCCCGCTGGCGGGTGCCGACGAGATCACCGAGATGCTTCTCGCTCCCGTGGCCGACGACCTCGGGCTCGCGGCGGGTGAGAAGGTGCTGCTCCTGGTCAACGGCATGGGTGGTACCCCGGCCTCGGAGCTGTACGTCGTCTATGGTCAGGCCCGCAGGCTGCTCGAGGACCGGGGGGTCGCGGTGGTTCGTTCGCTCGTCGGGAACTACGTGACCTCGCTCGAGATGCAGGGGGCGTCGGTCACCGTGCTCCGGTTGGACGAGGAGCTGACGGCCCTGTGGGACGCCCCGGTGCACACCACCGCGCTGCGTTGGTGAGCACGCCTGCACGATCGCCGAACGAGGAGCTGGAGCATGACCCTGGACGTGACGTGGGCCATCGCGTGGGTACGCGGCACGGCCGCGACCGTGGCCGAGCACCGCGACGAGCTCGTCGAGCTCGACCGGCAGATCGGCGACGGTGACCACGGCGAGAACATGATGCGGGGCTTCACCGCGGTGCTGGCCCGGCTCGACGCGCTCGACGAGCCGCCCACCGAGGTGGGGGACGTGCTCAAGCTCGTCGCCACCACGCTGATGTCCACCGTCGGGGGCGCGGCGGGTCCGCTCTACGGCACGGCGTACCTGCGCGCGGCGAAGGCCACGGGCGTCCGCGAGCTCGACAGCGCGGGGGTCGTCGCGCTGCTCGAGGGGGCGCTCGAGGGCATCGTCGTGCGCGGCAAGTCGACCACGGGGGAGAAGACCATGGTCGACGCGTGGTCGCCGGCCGTCGAGGCCGCGGTCGCCGCCGCGGACGCGGGGGCGGGACCGGCCGAGGTGCTCGAGGCCGCGGCCGACGCGGCGGCACGCGGCTCGGACGCGACCATCCCGATGGTCGCCACCAAGGGGCGGGCGAGCTACCTGGGCGAGAGGTCGGCCGGGCACCGTGACCCGGGGGCCGAGTCGAGCGCGTTGATCCTGCGCGAAGCGGCCCGGGCCGCGCAGTGACCGCCGGGGTCGGCGGCGGCGCGCGGGTCGCGCTCGTCCTCGTCTCTCACTCGAACCTGCTCGCCCAGGGCGCTGTCGAGCTGGCGGCGCAGATGGCTCCCGGCGTGGAGCTGCTGGCCGCCGGGGGAGCGCCTGCGGGCGGGCTGGGCACGAGCTTCGAGGCGATCGAGCAGGCCCTCGAGCAGGCCACGTCCGAGGGGCGCTCGGCCGTCGTGCTGACGGATTTGGGCTCGGCGGTGCTCACGACCGAGTCGGTGCTCGAGATGCTCGACACCGACGTGGCGGAGCGGGTCCGGCTCGCGGACGCCCCGTTCGTCGAGGGTGCGGTCGCGGCGGCGGTCGAGGCGCACGGCGGCGCGGACCTCGCCGCGGTGCTGGCCGCTGCGGAGCGTGCGGCGTCGACGTTCGCGGGGGCGCCGGCCGTTCCCGCGGGAGCGGCCGGCGGCGCCGCCGGGTCCCAGGCCGCTGCGGACCAGGGTCTCGAGGCGGTCGTGACCCTGCGCAACCCGCTCGGCCTGCACGCCCGACCCGCCGCTGTGCTCGCGCGCCTGGTCGCGGGGCTCGACGCCGACGTGACGATCGACGGGGTCAACGCGGCGAGCGTGCTCGAGCTCATGAAGCTCGGGGCGACGGGCGGCCAGACGCTCACGGTCCGTGCGAGCGGCGCGGCGGCGCGCGAGGCGCTCGACGCGGTCGTCGCACAGGTCGAGGGGGGATTCGGGGAGGTCTGAGCCGCCCGCGGACACGCGTGGACACAAGTTGCACTCCGTGCAATATTTCTCACCGTGCACTGTCTGCCGGCCGAGTCCGGCCTTCGTGAGCGCAAGAAGCGCGCGCGCCGTGAGGCGCTCGTCGACGCGACGCACCGCCTGGTCGCGGAGCACGGCCTCGACGGCGTCACGGTCGAGGCGATCTGCGCCGACGTCGGGGTCTCGACGCGGACGTTCTTCAACTACTTCGAGTCGAAGGACGACGCCGTGCTCGGCATCGGGCCGTGGGAGATCGACCCCGACGCAGCCGAGACGTTCGCGACGGGCGGCCCCACGGGTGAGCTCCTGGCCGACCTGCAGGTCCTGGCCGGACACGTCCTGGCGCACCCCACGCTCGGGCACGAGCGCATGTCCACCGTGCTCGAGCTCACGCACCGCGAACCCCGCCTGCTCCAGCGCCACATGACGTGGATGGACCAGCACCGCAGCGCCGTCGAGGAGCTGGTCGTCCGACGGCAGCAGCACACGGGCGCACCGGGGCGGGGCGCCGACGTCGTGGCGATGCTGCTCCTGCTCCTGGCGCACGGCTCGTGCGTCCGGCGCGAGGCCGCGCACGGCGAGGGGAGCACGACCGACCACCTCGCCGGGTTCGTCGACGACCTGCGCCACGTCCTGGGGACCGCGACCAGCTGACGGTCCGCCCACCTCTTTCTTCACCGCACCGACACCACCACCGGGGGACCCCATGACCACAGCGGCACCACCGACGACGGCGAACGACAAGCCGCTCGTCGTGCTCACCCAGCGCACCGTCTGGCTCATCTTCGGCGCGCTCCTGGCGAGCATGTTCCTGTCCTCGCTCGACCAGTCGATCGTGGGCACCGCGATGCCCACGATCGTGGGCGAGCTCAACGGCGTCGAGCACCAGGGCTGGGTCGTGACGGCCTACATCCTGGCGATCGCGATCGTCATGCCGCTGTACGGCAAGTTCGGCGACCTGTGGGGCCGGCGCTGGCCGTTCCTCGTGGCGATCGGGCTGTTCACGATCGCCTCGGCCGGGGCCGGCTTCGCGGGCTCGTTCGGCGAGCTCGTGTTCTGGCGCGGCGTGCAGGGCCTGGGCGGCGGTGGCCTGATGATCCTGTCGCAGGCGATCATCGCGGACATCGTGCCGGCGAAGGAGCGCGGCAAGTACATGGGCCCGATGGGTGCGCTGTTCGGCATCGCCGCTGTGCTCGGCCCGCTGCTGGGCGGGGTGTTCACCGACCACGCCGACTGGCGCTGGTGCTTCTGGATCAACATCCCGATCGGCATCGCGGCGTTCGTCACGGCGTGGTTCACGCTCAAGCTCCCGAGCCACCGCTCAGGCCGCACGATCGACTGGTGGGGCATCGTCCTCATCGTCGTGGCGACCTCGAGCCTGGTGCTCGTGACCGCGTGGGAGAGCTGGAGCGGGAAGCAGGGTTACGACTGGGGCGACCCGCTGCTGCTCGGGCTGGTGACCGCCACCGTCGTCGGGGCTGTGCTCTTCGTGCTCGTCGAGCGCACAGCCGAGGAGCCGCTGCTCCCGCTGCACCTGTTCCGCAACCCCACGTTCACGATCGCGACGGCGGTCGGTCTGATCATCGGCATGGGCATGTTCTCGGCGCTGGCGTTCCTGCCGACGTTCCTGCAGATGTCCACGGGCGCGGGTGTCACCGAGTCCGGGTTCCTCATGCTCCCGATGATGGTCGGCGTGATGTTCACAGCGATCGGCTCGGGCTTCGCGATCACCAAGACGGGCCGGTACCGCATCTACCCGATCGTCGGCATGGCGATCGCCACCGCCGGGCTGGTCTGGCTCACGCGCCTCACAGGCGACATGTCGATGGTGCTGTTCGGCGCGATGATCTTCGTGCTCGGCGCGGGCCTGGGCCTCGTCATGCAGACGATCGTGCTCGCGGTGCAGAACTCCGTGGACCCGCACGAGATCGGCACGGCGACGAGCGCGAACAACTTCTTCCGGGAGATCGGCGCGGCCGTGGGTGTCGCGCTCTTCAGCACGGTCTTCACGAGCCGCCTCACCGAGCGCCTCGAGGCCGTCATCCCGGCGGGCTCCGCGCCGGGCGGCGGCAGCGCGAGCCTGACGCCCGCGATCGTCGCTGAGCTGCCCGAGCCGTTGCACTCCGGGGTCGTCAACGCGTTCGCCGACGCGCTCGCCCCGGCGTTCTGGTACCTCGTGCCGCTCGTCCTGGTCGCGTTCGTCCTCACGCTGTTCCTGCGCGAGGTCAAGCTGTCCGACGAGGCCGGCATGGTCGCGCGTGGCGAGGCCGTGGCCGATCCCGGCACGAAGCCGCAGGCCGCCCCGGAGCCCGTCGCCGCGGGTCCGCTGCTCCCGGACACCGCCGGTAGCCTGGACCGATGAGCACCCCCGCGACGGCCGTGCGCCGCAAGCGTCCCGCGCGCCTGCAGTTCACCTCGACGATGCTGCTGCTCGAGGCGTTCCTGGTGCTGTTCGTGACGCTCGTGGCGCACGGCCTCGCGGTCGCCGACCCCGGGTCGGTGCCGCTCGGGGCGATCTGGGCGGTGGGCGGAGCCCTGATGCTCACCCTGATCGTGCTCTCGCGGCTCGTGGCGTGGCCCGGCGGCCTGGTCGCCGGCTCGGTGGCCCAGGTGCTCCTGGTCGCGACGGGGTTCGCGGTGCCGATGATGTTCGTCGTCGGCGCGATCTTCGTGGTCATGTGGGTCGTCGCGCTGCGGCTCGGCGGGCGCATCGACCGGGAGCGTGCGGAGTGGGTCGCGGCGCACCCCGAGGAGTACCCGGAGGGGTGAGACCGCTGTCCGCGCCGATAGGGTGCACGCCATGACTGACGCACAGCAGACCGAGCGCACCCTGATCCTCGTCAAGCCGGACGGCATCCGGCGCGGGCTCGCGGGGGAGGTGCTGCGACGGGTCGAGGCCAAGGGCTACCTGCTCGTCGCTGTCGATCTGCGCACGGCCACGACCGAGCTGCTCGAGGAGCACTACGCCGAGCACGCGGGCAAGCCGTTCTTCGACTCGCTCGTCGAGTTCATGGCCTCGGGGCCCGTGCTGGCCGTGGTCGCCGAGGGCAACCGCGTGATCGAGGGCTTCCGGGTCCTCGCGGGCACGACCGAGCCCACGACGGCCGCGCCCGGCTCGATCCGCGGCGACCTGGGCCGTGACTGGGGCCTGGGCGTGACGCACAACCTGGTGCACGGCTCGGACTCGCCCGAGTCGGCCGCCCGCGAGATCGCGCTCTGGTTCCCGGTCCTCTGACGTCCGGGTCGCCCGACCCCGGCGACCCGCGCCCCCCGGCGCACCCCCACGACCCGTCGTCCCGCCCGGGGCGGCGGGTCGTGCCGTGCCCGCGGCCTGTGGCGCCGGTCACCGCCTAGGCTCTACGCGTGCACCTCAAGACCCTCACCCTGCGGGGGTTCAAGTCGTTCGCCTCGGCGACGACGCTGAACTTCGAGCCGGGCGTCACCTGCGTCGTCGGACCGAACGGCTCGGGCAAGTCGAACGTCGTCGACGCGCTCGCCTGGGTCATGGGCGAGCAGGGTGCGAAGTCGCTGCGCGGCGGCAAGATGGAGGACGTCATCTTCGCGGGCACCACGGGCCGGGCCCCGCTGGGCCGCGCCGAGGTCTCGCTCACGATCGACAACTCCGACGGCGCGCTGCCGATCGAGTACTCCGAGGTCACGATCTCCCGGACGTTGTTCCGCAACGGTGGCTCGGAGTACGCGATCAACGGCCAGGGTTGCCGGCTTCTCGACATCCAGGACCTGCTCTCCGACTCGGGCCTGGGCCGCGAGATGCACGTCATCGTGGGGCAGGGCCAGCTCGACGCTGTGCTGCGCGCCACCCCCGAGGAGCGTCGCGGCTTCATCGAGGAGGCCGCGGGTGTCCTCAAGCACCGCAAGCGCAAGGAGAAGGCGCTGCGCAAGCTCGACGCGATGCAGGCCAACCTCACGCGCCTGGGCGACCTGACCAGCGAGATCCGCCGCCAGCTCGGTCCGCTGGGTCGTCAGGCCGAGGTGGCCCGCAAGGCGCAGGTGGTCCAGGCGGACCTGCGCGACTCGCGTGCGCGTCTGCTGGCCGACGACCTGGCCCAGCTTTCGGCCACGCTCGAGCAGGAGATCGCGGACGAGTCCGCGCTGCGTGCACGGCGCACCGAGGTCGAGGCGAGCCTCGCCGAGGCCCGCGGCCGGCTCGCGGCGCTCGAGCTCGCGGCCGCCGAGGCCGCACCGGCCCTGAGCGAGGCGAGCGACGTCTGGTACCGCCTGTCGTCGCTGCGCGAGCGGCTGCGCGGCACCGCGACGCTCGCGGGGGAGCGGGTGCGCCTGCTGGGCACGGCCGCCCCCGAGCGCGGCACAGGGGCCGACCCCGACGACCTCGCGGCGCAGGCCGAGCGCGTGCGTGCAGCCGAGGCCGAGCTGGCCGCGGAGGTCGAGCTCGCCCGCGCTGCCCTCGACGGGGCCGTGACGCAGCGGCAGGAGGCCGAGGCCGCTGCCTCGGCCGCCGAGAAGCACCTGGCGACCGCGCTCCGCGGCGCCGCGGACCGCCGCGAAGGGCTGGCACGGCTCGCCGGTCAGGTCGGGGCCCGCCGCAGCCGCCTCGAGGCCACGGAGGCCGAGATCGGGCGGCTGCGCGAGACCCTCGCCGAGGCCGAGCGCCGCGGGCAGCAGGCGTCGACCGAGTTCGCCGCCCTCGAGACGCAGGTCGCAGGCGTGGAGCAGGGCGAGGAAGGCCTCGACGCCGAGCACGAGCAGGCCGCCGAGGCGGTCGAGGTGGCCGACGCGCGCGTCGCGGAGCTGACCGACGTCGTGACCCAGGCCGAGCGCGAGCGCAGCACGCTCGAGTCCCGCATCGAGACCCTCGAGCTGAGCCTGACCCGCAAGGACGGCGCGGGAGCCCTGCTCGCCGCCGACTCGCTGCCCGGCACCATCGGTTCGCTCGCGGCGCTGCTGAGCGTCGCGCCGGCCGACGAGGACGCGATCGTCGCGGCCCTGGGCCACCTGGCCGACGCCGTGGCCGTCGAGTCGGTCGACGCGGCTGTCGACGCGATCCGGTTCCTGCGCACCGAGGACGCGGGACGCTCGACGCTCGTCGTCGCGGCACCCGCGGGACGCACCGACCGACCGGCCGACCTGCCCACGGGCGCCGTGCCCGCTCTCGACCTGGTCGAGGCCCCGGCCGCCGTGCGAGGTGCGGTCGAGACCGTGCTGCGGGACGTGGTCGTGGTCGACGACCTGGCCGCTGCCCGGGCGCTCGTCGCCCGCCGGCCCGAGCTCGTGGTCGCCACGCGCACGGGCGACGTGCTCGCCAGCCACCACGCGTCGGGCGGCTCGGCGACCGCACCCAGCGCGCTGCACCTGCAGTCGGCCCTCGACCAGGCGCGCGCGGGCGCGACCGAGGCGACCGCCCGGGCCGAACGGGCCAGGTTCGAGCTGACCGGCGCGCGCGAGGCCCAGCAGGAGGCACGCACCCGGTACGAGGACACCCTCGAGCGGCTGAACCAGTCGGACGCGGCGCTGGCCGCGGTCGCCGAGCAGCTCGGGCACCTGGGGGCCACCGCCCGCGCCGCACGGGCCGAGGCCGACCGGGTCCGGGCGAGCCTCGAGGCCGCGACGACGACGCTCGCGGCGAGCACCACCGAGCTCGCGGAGCTGACGGAGCGCCTCGCCGCGGCCGAGCAGGAGCCGGCCGAGAACGAGGCGACCATCGCGGCAGGCACCACCGAGCGCGACCGGTGCACCGAGGCGGCGGCGGGTGCCCGTTCACGCGAGACCGAGGCGCGGCTGACGCTGCGCACGAGCGAGGAGCGCGCCCGGGCCCTGTCGGGGCGCGCCGAGTCGCTCGAGCGTGCGGCCCGCACGGAGCGTGCCGCCCGGGAGAAGGCCGCCGAGCGCGAGCGCGCGCGGACCCGGCAGTCGCGCATCGCCGACGCCGTGCGCGACGGCGCCCAGCAGACGCTCGCGACGCTCGAGGTCTCGCTGCACCGGGCGACCGGTGAGCGGGAGGCCGCCGAGGCGGCCCGCACCGAGCGGGAGGCCGCGCTGAGCCAGGTGCGGTCCGAGGTCGAGACCCGCACGCGCGAGCTCGCCGAGCTCACCGACGTCGCGCACCGCGACGAGGTGGCCCGGGCCCAGCAGCTTCTGCGCATCGAGCAGCTGCAGACGCGGGCCGTCGAGGACCTCGGGCTCGACCCCGAGGTGCTGCTCGAGGAGTTCGGGCCGCACCGCGCGGTGCCGGTCGTCCCGGTGCCGGGCACCGCGCCCGTCGAGGGTGCGCCGACCGAGGTCCCGTACGTCCGCGAGCAGCAGGAGAAGCGGCTGCGGTCGGCCGAGCGCTCGCTCGCCCTGCTGGGGCGCGTCAACCCGCTCGCGCTCGAGGAGTTCGCCGCGCTCGAGGAGCGCCACCAGTTCCTCGTCGAGCAGCTCGCCGACCTGAAGAAGTCCCGGGCCGACCTGCTCGAGATCGTGCGGGAGATCGACGAGCGCGTCGAGCAGGTGTTCGCCGAGGCGTACCGGGACACGGCCGAGCAGTTCGACCGGGTCTTCCCACGGCTCTTCCCGGGAGGCGAGGGCCGGCTCGTGCTGACCGAGCCGGGCAACATGCTCACGACCGGCATCGAGGTCGAGGCGCGCCCGGCGGGCAAGAAGGTCAAGCGTCTGTCGCTGCTCTCGGGCGGTGAGCGCTCGCTCACGGCGGTGGCCCTGCTGGTCGCCATCTTCAAGGCCCGGCCGAGCCCGTTCTACGTCATGGACGAGGTCGAGGCCGCGCTCGACGACGCGAACCTGGGTCGGCTGCTCGAGCTCTTCACCGAGCTCCAGGAGGACTCGCAGCTCATCGTCGTGACGCACCAGAAGCGCACGATGGAGATCGCCGATGCGCTCTACGGCGTGACGATGCGCGGTGACGGTGTGACGACGGTCATCAGCCAGCGCATGCGTGAGGACGCTTCGGCCTGAGCCCCTCCGGTCGGATCTGCTGCCGCAGGGCAGCGGCCCTGGGGCGCACGTGTGAATGTTGTGTGGGGGTTGCCGCCTCCCGCCTACCCCGGGGGACGTGGGCCGAAAGGCCCACGGATACTGGCGTGATGATCGCTGTCGTCGTGTGGACCATCGTCGCGCTCGTCTCCGGGGCCGGTGTGCTGCTCGTCGCGAGCGTCGCCACGGGTGAACGGGGCGCCGACGGGGACCAGGACCGCGACCTGCGCGCCGGTCTCGCCGAGCTGCGCCGCAGCGTGACAGGCCTGGCGACCCTGCGGCGGCGGCCCCCCGAGGAGGCCGAGGCGCTGCGGGCCGCCTCCGAGCCGGTCGACGTGCGACTCGAGGAGTTCCTGCGCGTCGCCGCCGTCGAGGACGACGGCTACCTGCAGGCCGACGAGCTCACCGACACGCTCTCCCGCGCCCGCGAGAAGGCTGCGCGCTCGGTCCCGCGGATCGGCCGCCGCTCGGCGTGAGACCCCGGCCGACAGCACGCGCCGTCGGCCGGCGTCGCGCGCGCGCGGGCCGGGTGCCTCGCGTCCTGGGCGAATGCTGAGAGACTGACCGCGTGGACAACGACACCCTGACCGCGCTCCTCGTCGGCGTGCCCTCGATCATCGCCGTCGCGACCGCCGCCGTGCTGGTCGGACGCCGTCGCGGCACGAGCACCGACGCGCACCCGACCACGACCGAGCCCGCGCGCCCCGCCCCGACCGAGGCCCCGGCGTCCGCGTCGGCACCGACCACCGCTCCGGCGCCCGGCACCGACGCGCCGGTGGCAGCGCCCCCGGTCGAGGTCGAGGAGCCCGAAGGGGCGCAGGCGGCGCCGCCGCTCGAGGTGCCCGCCCCCACCGCCGGGCGTCTCGCGCGTCTGCGCGACCGCCTCTCGCGCTCGGGCTCGCCGCTCGGCACCCGGCTGCTCGCGGTCCTCTCGCGCGACCACCTCACCGAGGACGACTGGGACGAGCTCGAGGAGACCCTGCTGCTGGCCGACGTCGGCGCGGGCCCCTCGGCCGAGCTCATCGACGCGCTGCGCACCCAGGTGCGCGTGCAGGGCGTGCGCGAGCCCGAGCAGGTGCGGGCGCTGCTGCGCGAGCAGCTCGTCGCGCTCGTGGACCCGGACCTCGACCGGTCGCTCGCCACGACCCCCGTGCCGCGCGCCGGCGACGAGGGTGGCCAGGTGCCCGCGGTCGTGCTCGTCGTCGGGGTCAACGGGACGGGCAAGACCACCACGGTCGGCAAGCTCGCCCGCGTGCTGGTCGCTGACGGGCGCACAGTCGTCCTGGGCGCCGCTGACACGTTCCGCGCGGCCGCGGCCGACCAGCTCGAGACGTGGGGGTCGCGCGTCGGGGTGCCGACTGTGCGCTCCGACCGGGACGGTGCCGACCCGGCGGCGGTCGCGTTCGACGCGGTCCGCACCGGCGTGCGCGACGGTCTCGACGTCGTCCTCGTCGACACGGCGGGCCGGCTGCAGAACAAGGCCGGGCTCATGGACGAGCTCGGCAAGATCACCCGCGTCATCACGCGCGAGGCGCCGCTGTCCGAGGTCCTCCTGGTGCTCGACGCCACCACGGGCCAGAACGGGCTCAACCAGGCCCGGGTCTTCGCCGAGGTCGCGGGCGTCACGGGCATCGTGCTGACCAAGCTCGACGGCACCGCGAAGGGTGGCATCGTGATCGCGGTGCAGCGCGAGCTCGGCGTCCCGGTCAAGCTCATCGGCCTGGGGGAGGGCCCCGACGACCTGGCACCCTTCGACGCCGAGGCGTTCGTCGACGGTCTGCTCGGCGGCTGAGACCCGGTCCTCGTTCCTGGGCGTCCGTCCAGCCCGAAACCGAACGTTTACCTCCGCGCCCCCTCTGTCACATCGTCGTAACAGTCTCCGCTCACCCGCGAAACGACGGTCGCCGACAGTGGGACTCGACCGGCCGTCCGGCTGGCGAGGGGAGAGGCGATCCACATGGAATTCCAGCTGGACACCGGCAACACCGCATGGTTGCTGACGTCCGCGGCTCTGGTGCTGCTGATGACGCCTGGACTGGCGTTCTTCTACGGCGGCATGGTCCGCGTCAAGTCCGTCCTCAACATGATGATGATGAGCTTCGGTGCGATCGCCGTCGTGGCCGTCGTCTGGGTGCTGTGGGGCTACTCCGCCACGTTCGGCACGGATGTCGGCGGCGTCATCGGCAACCCGTTCGACTTCTTCGGCCTGAGCGGCCTCACGGACGACCAGAGCCTGCTCGCCGGCTCGGGCGTCCCGGCGCTCGTCGCGGTCGGCTTCCAGGCGACCTTCGCCATCATCACCGTCGCCCTCATCTCGGGTGCCATCGCGGACCGCACGCGGTTCGGCTCCTGGCTGCTCTTCGCGGGCGTCTGGGTCACCCTCGTCTACTTCCCCATGGCGCACATGGTCTGGGGCGGCGGCATCCTCGGCGGCGGTGAGAACGGCATCGCAGCCGCGCTGTTCGGCAGCACCGACGGGGTCGCGAACGTGACACCGATCGACTTCGCCGGTGGCACCGTGGTGCACATCAACGCCGGTATCGCGGGCCTCGCGCTCGCGCTGATCCTCGGCAAGCGCAAGGGCTTCGGCAAGGAGCCGATGCGTCCGCACAACCTGCCGTTCGTGATGCTCGGCGCGGCCCTGCTGTGGTTCGGCTGGTTCGGCTTCAACGCGGGCTCGGCCGGTGCGGCCGACGGCGTCGCGGGCCTGGCCTGGCTCAACACGACGGTCGCGACCGCCGGTGCCATCATCGGCTGGCTCGTCACGGAGAAGATCCGCGACGGGCACGCCACCTCGCTGGGTGCCGCCTCGGGCGTCGTCGCGGGCCTCGTGGCCATCACGCCCGCCGCTGCGGCGCTGAGCCCGATCGGCTCGATCGTCCTCGGCCTGGTCGCCGGTGCGCTCTGCGCCCTCGCGGTCGGCCTGAAGTACAAGCTGGGCTACGACGACTCGCTCGACGTCGTCGGCGTGCACCTCGTCGGCGGCCTCGTCGGCACCGTCTCGATCGGCTTCCTCGGCACCGAGACGGGTCTGTTCTACGGTGGCGGCTTCGACCAGCTCGTCCTGCAGGTCATCATCGCCCTGTTCGCCGTCGTCTTCTCCTTCATCCTCACGTTCATCATCGGCACGGTCATCAAGTCGACGATCGGGTTCCGGGTGAGCGAGGAGGTCGAGGTCGGCGGGATCGACCTCGCCGTCCACGGCGAGACCGCGTACGAGTCCATCGGTGCCCGAGTCGTGACGGAGGTGAAGTGATGACCAAGCTCATCACCGCAGTGATCCAGCCCCACCGGCTGGACGACGTGAAGTCGGCCCTCGAGGCCGCCGGGGTCCGCGGGCTCACGGTCAGCGAGTCGAGCGGCTACGGCCGCCAGCGTGGCCACACCGAGGTCTACCGGGGGGCCGAGTACACGGTCGACCTGGTCCCCAAGGTGCGGATCGACGTGCTGGTCGCGGACGAGGACGCCCCGGGGATCACCGAGGTCGTCATCCAGGCCGCCCAGACCGGGAAGATCGGTGACGGCAAGGTGTGGATCACGAACGTCGAGGACGTGGCCCGGGTCCGCACCGGCGAGCACGGCGAAGACGCTCTCTGAGCAGGACGGTCGATCACAGCACATGACACACGAACGGCCGCCCGCAGGGGGCGCGGCCGGGAACGGGTCGCCCGAGGCCCCGCACCCCTCGCACGGGGTGCGGGGCCTCCGGGTTGAGAGGCTCGATCTCGCAGCGAGCCTGACCGGTCCCGGGCACGAGGGCACCACACGTCGGCGAGCGATCGTCGACCTCGTCCACCAGCGCCTCGCGGAGCTGTGGGAGGACGCGACCGGCGGCACAACGACGGGCATCGCGCTCGGCGCCGTCGGCAGCATCGGACGCGGCGACGCGAGCCCGATGAGCGACCTCGACCTGCTGCTGGTGCACGAGGGGCGGGGCCGGTCGACCGAGGAGGTCGCCGCCCTGGCCCAGCGCCTGTGGTACCCGATCTGGGACGCGGGGCTCGACCTGGACCACGCGGTCCGCTCGGTCGCGCAGTGCCGCCAGGTGGCCTCGCGCGACCTGCCGGCCGCGGTGGGGCTGCTCGACCTGCAGCCGGTCGCGGGCGACCCGCTGGTGGTGCACCACGCGCAGTCCGCGCTGCTCGCCGACTGGCGCTCGGCCGCGCGGCGCCGGCTGCCCGAGCTGCTGGCCACGACCCGGCAGCGTGCCGAGCGGCACGGCGAGCTCGCCTACCTGATCGAGCCCGACCTCAAGGAGGCCCGGGGCGGGATCCGGGACGCTGTCGTGCTCTCGGCGCTGGCGGCCACCTGGCTCACGGACCGTCCGCACGGGGCCGTCGACAAGGCGTACGCGCACCTGCTCGACGTGCGCGACGCGCTCCAGGTCGTGACGCGCCGGCACACCAACCGGCTGCTGCTGGCCGACCAGGACGAGGTCGCCGCCCTCGCGGGCTTCAACGACCGCGACGACCTGCTCGCGAGCCTCGCCGAGTCGGGACGGATCATCTCGTACGCGCTCGACACGACGGTGCGCAACGCCCGCCAGGCGCTCCAGCGCCCCGCCGTGCGCAAGCCCGTGCTGGTGCGCGGACGGCGCACGGCGCCGAGGCTGCGGGCCGTGGGCGAGGGCCTGGTCGAGCACGACGGCGAGATCGTGCTCGCGGTCGACGCGCGCCCCGCCGAGGACGCGCTGCTGTCGCTGCGGGCGGCCGCCACCGCTGCCCGCACCGGCCTGACGCTCTCGCCCGTGACCGTCGCGAGCCTCATGCAGACCCCGCCGCTCGAGACCCCCTGGCCGCGTGCGGCCCGCACGTCGCTGCTCCAGCTGCTCGGCTCGGGCCACGCGCAGGTGCCCGTGTGGGAGGCCCTGGACCTCTCGGGCGTCGTGACGACCTGGATCCCGGAGTGGGCGGCGGTGCGCAACCGGCCCCAGCGCTCACCCATCCACCGGCACACCGTCGACCGTCACCTGGTGGAGACGGTGGCCCTCGCGAGCCGCGACCGCCGTGCCGTGGCGCGCGGGGACGTGCTGCTGCTCGCCGCGCTGCTGCACGACATCGGCAAACGGCCCGGGGCGGGGGACCACTCGCTCGAGGGGGCGCGGCTCGCCGGCCCGATCGTGACCCGGATGGGTTTCGACGCCCACGACGCGGCCGACGTCGCACGGCTGGTCCGCCACCACCTCACGCTCGCCGAGCTGGCGACGACGGCCGACCCGGACGACCCCGCGACCGTGCGCACGCTGCTCGAGGCCGTGGACGGCAGGCTCGACGTGCTCGAGGTGCTGCGCGCCCTCACCGAGGCCGACGCGACCGCCGCGGGACCTGCGACGTGGACCGCGTGGCGGGCCCGGCTCGTCGACGACCTGACCACGCGGGCGGCAGGTACGCTGGGACGTCCGTGATCCCGAGAAGAGCGTGAGGATCCAGCGGTGTTCGCCACCCTGTCCGACCGACTGACGTCGACCTTCAAGAACCTCCGTACCAAGGGGCGCCTGTCCGAGGCGGACATCGACGCCACCGTGCGTGAGATCCGCCGAGCCCTGCTCGACGCGGACGTCGCCGTGCCCGTGGTGCGCCAGTTCACCGCGGCGGTGCGCGAGCGTGCGCTCTCGGTCGAGGTCTCGGGCGCCCTGAACCCGGCCCAGCAGGTCGTCAAGATCGTCAACGACGAGCTCGTGGCGATCCTGGGTGGCGAGAACCGCCCGCTGCGGCTCGCGAAGAACCCGCCGACCGTGATCATGCTGGCTGGCCTGCAGGGTGCGGGCAAGACCACGCTCGCGGGCAAGCTCGCGCTGCACCTGCGCGAGCAGGGGCACACGCCGCTGCTCGTCGCGGCGGACCTGCAGCGCCCCAACGCCGTGACCCAGCTCCAGGTCGTCGGCGAGCGTGCCGGTGTCCCGGTGTTCGCCCCGCACCCCGGCAACCAGGGCCACGGCGATGTCGACCCCGGCTTCGGCGACCCGGTGGGCGTGGCCCGCGAGGGTCTGGCCGCCGCGCACGCGCGTCAGCACGACGTGCTGATCGTCGACACCGCGGGCCGTCTCGGCGTCGACAGCGAGCTCATGGCGCAGGCCGCGGACATCCGCGACGCCGTGCAGCCCGACGAGATCTTGTTCGTGATCGACGCGATGATCGGCCAGGACGCGGTCGCGACCGCGCAGGCCTTCGCCGACGGCGTCGACTTCACCGGCGTGGTGCTCTCGAAGCTCGACGGCGACGCGCGTGGCGGTGCCGCGCTGTCGGTCGCCTCGGTCACCGGGCGCCCGATCATGTACGCCTCCACCGGTGAGAAGCTCACCGACTTCGAGGTGTTCCACCCCGACCGGATGGCCTCGCGCATCCTCGACATGGGTGACGTGCTCACCCTCATCGAGCAGGCCGAGAAGGCGTTCGACGCCGACCAGGCCGAGGCGATGGCCGGCAAGATCGCGAGCGGCGAGGACTTCACGCTCGAGGACTTCCTGCAGCAGATGCAGGCCATGAAGAACATGGGCTCGATGAAGAAGATGCTCGGCATGCTGCCGGGCATGGGTCAGATGCGTGAGGCCCTGGACAACTTCGACGAGCGCGAGGTCGACCGGATCGAGGCGATCATCCGCTCGATGACGCCCGCCGAGCGCCGCACGCCCAAGATCATCAACGGCTCGCGCCGCGCGCGGATCGCGGCCGGCTCGGGCACGAACCCGAGCGACGTCAACCAGCTGCTCGACCGTTTCGCGGGCGCGCAGAAGATGATGAAGCAGATGGCCCGCGGTGGCGGCATGGGCATGCCCGGCATGGGCAACCTGCCCGGCATGGGCGGCAAGAAGTCGCGCGGCAAGGTCGCCGCCCCGCAGCGCAAGGCCAAGGCCAAGTCGGGCAACCCGGCCAAGCGCGCCGAGCAGGAGCGGGCGGCGGCCGACCGGGCCGCGGGCGTGGCCCCGCGGGCGGCGCAGGGCTCGGCCTTCGGGCTCGGTGCCGCGAAGGAGCCGGACGCCGTCGACCCGGCCTCGCTCGACCTGGGCACGCTGGGCAAGTTCCTCGGTCGCTGACGTGGGCGTCGCGGGTGCGCGGGTGCTGCACCTGCGGGGCACGCTCGTGCTGGACGACGAGCGCGAGGTCGGCGACGCGTGGGTCGTGGGCGGGCGGCTGACGTTCGAGCGACCGCGGACGGCGACGGACGTCGAGGTTCTCGAGGGCTGGGCCCTGCCCGGCCTGGTCGACGTGCACTGCCACATCGGCCTCGGTCCGGACGGCGCGGTCGACCGCACCACGGCGCGCGCCCAGGCGGTCGCCGACCGTGACTCGGGCGTGCTGCTCGTGCGCGACGCAGGGTCGCCCGCCGACACCGCCTGGGTGCACGACGAGCCCGACCTGCCCAGGCTGCTGCGGGCGGGCCACCACCTCGCGCTTCCCAAGCGCTACCTGCGCCACTACGGCCGCGAGCTCGACGACGTCGGCGAGCTGCCCCGTGCCGTGGCGCAGGAGGCCGCGCGCGGCGACGGGTGGGTCAAGCTGGTCGCCGACTGGATCGACCGGGACCTGGGGCCCGAGGGCGACCTGCGGCCGCTGTGGCCTGCGGACGTGCTGGTCGAGGCGGTCGCCGCGGCGCACGACGCGGGAGCCAGGGTCACAGCGCACACGTTCTCGACCGAGGCCCTCGACCCCCTGCTCGACGCGGGCGTGGACTGCCTCGAGCACGCGACAGGTGCGAGCGCGGCCCAGATCGAACGGATCGCCGCCGCCGGGGTGCCGGTGACGGCCACCCTGCTTCAGGTCGCGCAGTTCGAGGCGATCGCCCGCCGGGCGGACGCGCGCTACCCGCGGTACGCGGCCCGCATGCGCGCCATGCACGCGCGACGCCACGAGCACGTGCGCGACCTGCACGACGCGGGGGTCCGGCTGCTCGTGGGCACCGACGCGGGCGGCACGATCGGGCACGGCAGGATCGCCGACGAGGCCGCCGAGCTGGTCCGCGCCGGGATCCCGGCGCGCGAGGTCGTGGCGGCCGCGAGCTGGCGCACCCGGGAGTGGCTCGGTGCCCCCGGGCCGGCCGAGGGCGACCAGCCGGATCTCGTGGTCTACCCGGCAGACCCCCGGCAGGACGTCGGGGTGCTCGCAGCACCGTCCGCGGTCGTGCTGCGCGGCACCAGGGTTCGCTGAGCCCGCACGGTTGGGCTGCGGCCCGGCATCTGGCAGAATGCCGTCTGTACTCGGTGCGTCTGGCCCCTCTACCCGGGCGTGACCGTGTCCTTCCGGCCTGACCCGTCCGCTCAACCCCACGAGCAATGGACCCGTCGGGCCACCACAGCAGAAACCAGGAGAGACCACACTGTGGCCACCAAGATCCGTCTGAAGCGTTTCGGCAAGATCCGGGCGCCGTACTACCGCATCGTCGTCGCGGACTCGCGCACCAAGCGCGACGGTCGTGTCATCGAGGAGATCGGCAAGTACCACCCCACCGAGGAGCCCTCGCTCATCGACATCACGTCGGAGCGGGCGCAGTACTGGCTCGGTGTCGGCGCGCAGCCGACCGAGCAGGTCCTCGCGCTCCTGAAGATCACGGGTGACTGGCAGAAGTTCAAGGGCCTCCCGGGCGCCGAGGGCACGCTGCGCACCAAGGCCGTCCCGGCCGAGGGTGACGTGAAGTCGGCCGTCGAGGCCGTCGCGCTCGAGGCCGAGAAGGCCAAGGCCAAGGCGTCCGAGAAGAAGGCTGCCGCGAAGGCCGCCGAGGCTGCCGCGCCTGCCGCGTCCGAGGACGAGCAGGCCTGATGCTCGACGACGCGCTCGAGCACCTGGTGCGGGGCATCGTCGACCACCCGGACGACGTGCAGGTGAGCACGAAGTCGCTGCGTCGCGGTGAGCTGCTCGAGGTCCGGGTCCACCCGGACGACCTCGGGCGTGTCATCGGCCGCGGCGGGCGCACGGCGCGCGCGCTGCGCACCGTCGTCGGGGCACTCTCTGCCGACGGCCCGGTCCGGGTCGACGTCGTGGACGTCGACCGCCGCTGACCTCACCGTCAGCATCCCGGCCGTCGAGCGAGTACTGAGGCCCGGTCCCCGTAACCTGGGGGCCGGGCCTTCGCTCTGCTCCGGACCGTCCGTCCCGAGCCGCGCCGCACCCCCAGCACCGACCCCCAGAACCACCCGGATCGAGAGGACCTCATGCAGCTGACCGTCGCACGCATCGGCCGAGCCCACGGCCTGCGGGGTGAGGTGGCGCTCGACCTGCGCACCGACACCCCCGAGGACAGGCTCGCCGTCGGCACCGTGCTCCAGACCGTCCCCGCGAGCGCGGGACCGCTGACGGTCGAGCGCACGCGCGTGCAGCAGGGTCGCTGGCACGTGGCGTTCGCCGAGGTCGGCGGCCGAGACGCCGCCGAGGCGCTGCGCGGCGTGGAGCTCGTCGTCGAGTCCGACGCGAGCGACGAAGAGGACGCCTGGTACCCGCACGAGCTGGCCGGCCTGCGCGCCGAGCACGTCGACGGCCGGGTCCTCGGCGAGATCGTCGGGCTCGAGCACCTGCCCGCGCACGACATGCTGGTGCTGCGCGAGCCCACCGGCGAACGCACCCTCGTGCCGTTCGTCCGGGCGATCGTGCCGGTCGTGGACGTCCCGGGCGGCCGCGTCGTGCTCGACCCGCCGGGCGGCCTGCTCGCGTCGGACGCCGAGAACCTCGTGGTGAGCGACGAGACGTCGGGACCTGCCGCGACGGGCGACGAGGACTGACGTGCGCATCGACGTCGTCTCGATCTTCCCCGACTACCTCGCGCCGCTCGAGCTCTCGCTCGTCGGCAAGGCGCGCACGTCGGGCATCCTGTCGTTGCACGTGCACGACCTGCGGGACTGGACCACCGACCGGCACCGCACGGTCGACGACACCCCGTTCGGCGGCGGCGCCGGGATGGTCATGCGGCCCGACGTGTGGGGCACGGCGCTCGACGACGTGCTGCAGGACGGCGCGCACCTGCTCGTGCCGACCCCGTCGGGGACCCCGCTCACGCAGCGCACCGCCGAGGAGCTCGCGGGCGAGCAGCAGCTCGTGATCGCGTGCGGGCGGTACGAGGGCATCGACGCCCGCGTCGCCGAGCACTACCGGGGACATCCGGGGGTGCGCGTCTCCGAGTTCTCGATCGGCGACTACGTCCTCAACGGGGGAGAGGTCGCGGCCCTCGTGCTCATCGAGGCCGTGGCCCGGCTGCTGCCCGGTGTCGTGGGCAACCCGCACTCGCTGGTCGAGGAGTCGCACGGTGCCGCGGGGCTGCTCGAGTACCCCGTCTACACCAAGCCGCCGCAGTGGCAGGGGCACGACGTCCCCGAGGTGCTGCTGTCCGGCCACCACGGACGGATCGAGCGCTGGCGTCGGGACCAGGCCCTCGAGCGGACCGCCGCACGCCGACCCGACCTTGTCGAGCGCCTCGACCCCGACGCGCTCGACCGTCACGACCTCGTGGTGCTCGCCGCGCACGGATGGGTGCCCCAGGGTGGCCGGCTCGTGCGCGCGGTGGACGGCGCGCCCGAGGTCTGAGGCGCCGAGTCACCTGCCCGCCCCGGCTGTGGCAGACTGTTCCTCCGGTGCGCTCGGTCGCGTCTCTGCCACAGGGGAGGCGATCACGACCACTCCGGGTCCCGCGAGGGAGCCCCGGACGCACCGTTCATGAGCCATCGGGACGCCCGCCACGGCGGAGCGCCCTCGACGACGCACCTGACCTGTGGCAGGGCGAGGAAGTGACATCACATGCATACGCTCGACCAGCTCGACGCAGCATCGCTGCGCACCGACATCCCGGCCTTCCGCGCCGGGGACACCCTGAAGGTCAACGTCAAGGTCGTCGAAGGCACGCGCTCGCGCATCCAGGTCTTCCAGGGTGTCGTCATCGCCCGCCAGGGTGGCGGCGTTCGTGAGACCTTCACGGTCCGCAAGGTCAGCTTCGGCGTCGGCGTCGAGCGCACCTTCCCGGTGCACTCCCCGTCGATCGAGTCGATCGAGGTCATCACCCGTGGTGACGTGCGTCGCGCGAAGCTCTACTACCTGCGCGCGCTGCGCGGCAAGAAGGCCAAGATCAAGGAGAAGCGGGACGCGCCTGCCCCCAAGTGAGGCTCGCACCACCTGCATCGACGCACGTCCCGACGGGCGGGCACCGGTTCTCCGGTGGCCGCCCGTCGGCGTCGTAGGCGCTCCGGGCCGGGACGATCCGGCCAGGCGACGAGATAGGTGCGGCACCGGCGGGCGTGGCACAGTGTCCTGGTGACCTCTCAGCGCGCGCCCGAGCGCGGACCGACCGAACCCGGCGCGAGCGCCTCGCACGCCCGGCGACGCAGCGCCGGTGCGGCCTGGTTGCGCGAGACGGCGATCATCCTCGTCAGCGCGTTCGTCCTGTCGTTCCTCGTCAAGACGTTCCTGGTGCAGGCGTTCTTCATCCCGAGCGAGTCGATGGAGGACACGCTCGTGCGGGGCGACCGGGTGCTCGTCTCGAAGCTGACGCCGGGCCCGTTCGACCTGCACCGCGGCGACATCGTGGTGTTCAAGGACCCGGGCAGCTGGCTCGGCTCGACGGCCGACCAGGACCAGAGCGCCCTGGGCGAGGTGCTCTCGGACGCGCTCACCTGGGTCGGGCTGCTGCCCCAGGACGCCGGGCAGCACCTGATCAAGCGCCTCATCGGCCTCCCGGGCGACCGCGTCGCGTGCGAGGGGGCCGGGTCGCCGCTGACCGTCAACGGCGTCGCGATCGACGAGCCGTACCTGGCCGAGGGGGCGACGCCGTGCGACGCGGACCGTCCCTTCGACACGGTCGTCCCCGCAGGGCACGTGTGGGTCATGGGCGACAACCGGCAGGACTCGGCCGACTCGCGCTGGCACATGGGCGACCCCGGTGGCGGCGCGGTGCCGATGGACAACATCGTCGGGCTCACGTTCGTCAAGGTGTGGCCGCTCGACCGCGCCGGCGCGCTGCGCAACCCGTCCGACACGTTCGCCGAGGTGCCCGACCCGTCATGAGCCTGCTCGAGGACGTCGACCTGCTCGACGAGCCCGGCACCGCGACCCCGCGGCGCACGCGGGCGACGTCCGGCGGCACCGGTCGCCGCGCTCCTCACCTGCGTCACGAGCGCACGCTGCTGCGCGCGGGAGCACGTCTCGTGGCGGGCATGGACGAGGTGGGTCGGGGCTCGCTCGCCGGACCCGTGAGCGTGGGCGTCGTCGTCGTGGACGCCCGCACGCGGGCGTGCCCGCAGGGCGTCGCGGACTCCAAGCTGCTCACGGCGGCCCAGCGGACCGCGCTGCTGCCGGCCCTCGGTCGGTGGGGCCTCGCGCACGCGGTCGGGCACGCGAGCGCGGCCGAGATCGACGCCGTGGGCATCATCGCCGCGCTGCGGCTCGCGGGGACGCGCGCGCTGCAGGTCGTCGAGCGCGAGGTCGGCCCGGTCGACGCCGTGCTGCTCGACGGCTCGCACGACTGGCTGACACCGCCCGCGCAGGGCGAGCTGTTCGCCCCGGCGGTGCCGGAGCCCACGCTGACGGTCGCGCCCCAGGTCCACCTGCGGGTCAAGGCCGACATGACCTGCGCGTCGGTCGCGGCTGCGAGCGTGCTGGCGAAGTGCGAGCGCGACGCGATCATGGTCGCGTGGGCCGGGGAGCACCCCGCGTACGGGTGGGAGTCGAACAAGGGCTACGCCTCGAGCGACCACGTGGCCGCGCTGCGCGAGCACGGCCCGAGCCCCGTCCACCGGCGAAGCTGGCGGCTGCCGCTCGGCGACGTCATCGGGTGAACTCGGCGGTGGTCGGGGGTGGGCGCGCCGGGCGTGTGCGCGGGGCGTCGCGCGATGGGGGATGATGGCGGGGTGAGTGCCGAAGACCTGGAGAACTACGAGACCGACATGGAGCTCGCGCTCTACCGCGAGTACCGGGACGTGGTCGGGCTGTTCTCCTACGTCGTCGAGACCGAGCGCCGTTTCTACCTGGCCAACCAGGTGGACCTGCAGGTGCGGTCGGCGGCGGGCGAGGTGTACTTCGAGCTCGCGCTCGCCGACGCGTGGGTGTGGGACGTGTACCGCTCGGCCCGCTTCGTGAAGTCGGTGCGGGTGGTGACGTTCAAGGACGTCAACGTCGAGGAGCTCGCCAAGGCGGACCTCGACCTCTCGGCCGGGGCGGGCTTCGGCCGCTGACCCTTCCTGCCGCCCGGGTCCGCCCGGCCGGCTGCGCACCGACGGCGACGTCGGGGCGGTGTCGCCCCGACGTCGCCGCCACTGCTCACCTCACGATCGGTCGAACCGTCGCCGCCGCGTGTCCGCGAGGATCGCGCCGAGCGCCAGCAAGCCGAGCCCGAGCGCGGCCATCGGCTGTGCCTGCCCACCTGTCGTGGCCAACCGGGCAGCCGCACCAGGATCGCGTCTCGTCGTCGTCGTCGCCTCGGCCACGGTCGTGTGCACGGTGCGGCACAGCTCGCACGGGCCCGCCTCCGACGGGACGATGCTGTTGATGAGCTCCGCCGCGTCCGTGGCCGTCACCAGCACCGAGAACGTGAGCGTCTCGGTGCTGGTCAGCACCGGGATCGTCCACCGGAAGGTCGAGCCGTCGCGGGCGACCGAGCCGGCCGTGACCGTCGGGTCACCGATGATGTCGGCGACGCCGATCAGCCCGGACAGGTCGTCGACCACCAGGACGTCACGAGCCTCCACGCCGCTGACGTAGGTCGCCGTGAGGGTGTACGTGATGACGTCGCCGGCCCTGACGACCGTCCCTGAGGGCGGGTTGCTCGTCTTGGCGGTCCTCCACACGGCGGGCCCGTCGTCGTTGAGGAACGTGCAGGACACGGACGCCCCCACCGGGACGCTCACGATGAACCGTCCGTCGGCGGCAGGGCGCACCGGCACCGCGCCGTCGGCGTCGGAGCACGTGGGACCGATGAGCTCGTACCCGAGCGTCGGTGGCGCGGTCTCCCAGATGTAGTAGTCGGTGACGGGGCGCACCGTGACGGCGAACCCGGCGACCGAGCCCGGCGCCGAGACGGTGTCGATGCCGTCGACGGCGTCGACCGGCTCGATGTGCAGCGTCCAGTGGTCCGGCTGCTGGATGCCTCCGCCGCTGTTGTCCACCGTCTTGACCAGCCGCAACGTGGCGGCCTGGTTGAGGGCGGTGCAGCGGACCCGGTGACCGGTGTGGACCGTGACCAGGCCGTCCCGACCGTCGGAGTAGCCCGGGACGGTGTTGCCGTCGGCATCCAGGCGCTCGCACGCCCAGCTGGCCGTGGTGCCCTCGGCGGCGGCCTCGTCGACGAACGGGACGTAGCGAGGGTCGCCCCCGCCCTCGGCGAGCAGGTAGCGCTCCTCGGGCGTGACCTCAGCCTCGACGCCCGACGTCCCGCCCGGGAACGCCAGGGCGTCGTCGCCGCCCCGTGCGCTCAGCGTCCAGCCGCTGACGTCCGCGGAGCCGTTCACGGTCTTCGCGAGCTGCAGGCGTGCTGTGCACTCGACCTCGTTGGTGACGGTGAGGTTGTTCGCGCCCTCCGCGAGCGTGACGTCGACGGGGTCGGCCAGGCCGACGGTGCCGTCGATCGTCGCCCCGCGGATCGTGCTGCGCGTGACCTCGCAGAGCTCGAGGCCCACGACGCGGGTCGTCTCGGAGACGGTCACCGTGTCACCGTTCGAGTAGCCGTCCTGGGTGGTGCTCCACGGTGCGCTCGCGCCGTCGAGCAGGAGCGTGGCCTCGAGGCCGTCGAGCTGCTCACCGTCCGGCACCGCCGCCGCACCGTTGACCACCCATTCCTTCGCGACCGTGATCGTCGACGGGTGCGAGGGGTGAGTGGTCGGGGTCGGGGTCGGCGTCGCGGTCGGTGTGTGGGTCGGTTTGGGCGTGTGCGTGGGCTCTGGTGTGTGGGTCGGCCTGGGCGTGTGCGTGGGGTTGGGTGTGTGGGTCGGTTTGGGCGTGTGCGTGGGGTTGGGTGTGTGGGTCGGTTGGGGCGTGTGCGTGGGCTCCGGGGTTGTGGTCGGCTCGGGCGTGTGCGTGGGCTTCGGGGTGTGGGTGGGCTTGACGGTCGGTGACGGCCCCGGCCCATCGGTGTGCGTCGGCTTCGGCGTCGGATACGGGTGCGCGGGGGTCTCGGTCGGCTGCGGACCCGGGTCGCCGTGGGTCGGACGCGGGCCCGGTTCGTGACCGTGCGTCGCGGGATCCGCGTCCGCCGTGGCCGCGACGTCTTCGGTGACGGGGTCGGCGGCGGGCGGGGCGTGCTCGGTGGACGTGACCGGCTCGGTCGGGGCGGCTTCGGCGTCCGGCGTGCTCGCGGCGTTCTCGACCGTGTCGGACACCTCAGGCGCCTCGGTGGCGTACGCGAGCGGACTCGCCCCGATCGTGACCAGCACGGTCACTGCCGCAGTGGTGAGGCCGACGGCGGCTGACCGCCAGCGCCGGTGGTGCGGTCGTGGGTGACGTGAATCGAGTCCGATCATGATCCCCCCTAGTACCTTATGTCCGGGTTTGGCACGTTATCAGGACGGGGCTCGTCCGTCACTGGGTGCGGCGGAGAGGTCGGCGGCGCGGGGCTGCGGCCCAGGATCAGCCGTCCCCAGGCGCGTCGGCTGCCTGCGGGTCCCCAGCGATGGCCGCCCGCCACCCGCCGGTCCTCCGCAGGAGCGAGGGTCGTGCGCGGAGGTGGTCCCGTGCGGGCGACGGATGCGGTGGGCAGGTACGGCGAGGACGTCGCGGCGGCGTTCCTGGTCGGTGAGGGGTGGACTGTGCTCGACCGGAACTGGCGGGGGACCCGCGGTGAGCTCGACCTGGTCGGGCTCGACGGCTCCGAGCTCGTGGTGGTCGAGGTCAAGACCCGCCGCAGCACGGCCTTCGGGCACCCCGCCGAGGCCGTCACGGCGCGCAAGCTCGCTCGGGTGCGCCGCCTGACCGCGGAGTGGCTGCGCACGCACGACGTGCGACCGGCCTCGGTGCGCGTCGACGTGGTCGCCGTGCTGCTCACCGGCCGCGGTCCGGCCCAGGTCGAGCACCTCGTGGGGGTGGTCTAGGTGGCCCTCGGACGGACGCTCGCCGTCTCGCTGCTGGGACTCACGGGGCACGTGGTCGAGGTCGAGGCGCACCTCGCACCCTCGTTGCCCGCGTTCAGCCTGGTCGGGCTGCCCGACGCCGCGCTCGGCGAGGCGCGCGACCGGGTCCGGGCCGCCGTGGCGTCGAGCGGTCTCGCATGGCCGAACCGGCGCATCACCGTCAACCTCACCCCGGCGACGCTGCCCAAGTCGGGATCGGGCTTCGACCTCGCCATCGCGGTCGCCACCCTCGCGGGAGCGGGCCTGCTCGACGCCGCCGCGGTGCGGGACGTGGTGCACCTCGGCGAGCTCGGTCTCGACGGTCGGCTGCGGCCCGTCCGGGGTGTCCTGCCCGCCGTCGCGGCCGCCGTGGCGGCCGGCCACCCCCACGTCGTCGTGCCCGCGGCCAACGCCCGTGAGGCAGCGCTGGTCCCCGGCGCCCACGTCACCGCCGCGCACAGCCTGGCCGAGGTCGCGCGCCGCGGTGGCGCCGACGTCGAGGTGCCCGACGTGGTGCCGGTCGGTGCTGTGCACCTGGACGGCTCGTTGGCCGCAGCGGACGTCGCCGACCTCGCGGACGTCGTGGGCCAGGAGGACGCGCGGGCGGCTCTCGAGGTCGCGGCAGCCGGGGCGCACCACCTGCTCATGGTCGGGCCGGCGGGCTGCGGCAAGACGATGCTGGCTGCACGCCTCGCGGGCCTGCTCCCCGACCTGACCGAGGCCGAGGCCGTCGAGGTCACAGCTGTGCACTCCGTGGCGGGCACGTTCGACGCCGACGCCGGGCTCGTGCGCAGGCCGCCGTTCGAGGACCCGCACCACACAGCGACCCCCGCGAGCATCGTGGGCGGCGGCAGCGGGGTGCCGCGGCCCGGAGCGGCGTCGCGGGCGCACCGCGGCGTGCTCTTCCTCGACGAGGCACCTGAGTTCGCGAACGCCGTGCTGCAGACGCTGCGGCAGCCGCTCGAGCACGGCGAGGTCGTGATCCACCGTGCCGCAGGCGCGGCGCGCTATCCGGCGCGGTTCGTGCTGGTCCTCGCCGCGAACCCGTGCCCCTGCGGCCGGTACGTGGGCAAGGGCCTCGACTGCACCTGCACGCCCGATCGCCGACGGCGCTACCTGACCAAGATGTCGGGACCGCTGCTCGACCGGGTCGACCTGCAGGTCGAGCTGCACGCCGTCTCGCGCGGCGCGCTGAGCCGCTCGGTGCACGCCCTGGCACCGGGGGAGTCGACCGCCACGGTCGCGGCGCGGGTGCGTGCGGCGCGGGCCGCGCAGGCAGAGCGCCTCCAGGGCACACCGTGGCGCACGAACGCCGAGGTGCCCGGCCGCTGGCTGCGCGACCGGCTCGGACCGGACCGCGCCCTGAGCGCCGACCTCGACCGCGCGATCGACCGGGGCATGCTGAGCCTGCGCGGCGTCGACCGGGTGCTGCGGGTCGCGTGGACGCTGGCCGACCTGGCGGGGCGCGCGGCGCCCGCCCGCACCGACGTCGGGCAGGCGCTGGCGCTGCGCACCCGCGGGCAGGGTGCGCAGTGACAGCGGCTGTGACCGGCGCTGCCCCCGACGGCGTCGGCCCAGGCGATCCGGACGACGAGATGTTGGCCCGGGCGGCGTGGAGCGCGCTCGTCGAACCGGGCGACCCGGTCGCGGGGGCGCTGGTGGCCGTCTTCGGCGCGGGACCGGCGTTCCGGTGGACCCGGCTCGCCACCGCGCGGGGCGTGGACGTCGCGTTCGCCGAGCTCGGCGGGACCGGAACGGACGACGCCCTCGAACCGCTGCGACGGCGCCTGGCGAACGCCGTGACCCGGTGGGAGCCGCGGCTCGCCGCGCTCGACCCCCGGCGTGACCTGGAGCGGCTGGCCCGCGTCGGCGGGAGGCTGCTGCACCCCGCGAGCCCGTCGTGGCCCGTGGAGCTCGGCGACCTCGGTCCGAGTGCGCCGATGGCGCTGTGGGTGCGCGGCGACGGCGACCTGGCCGCACTGGTCCGACGCTCGGTCGCGCTCGTGGGATCACGGGCGTCGACCGCGTACGGGGAGCGCGTCGCGACCGACCTGGCCGAAGGGCTTGCCGCCCGAGGGGTCGGGGTCGTCTCGGGCGGTGCCTACGGGATCGACGCCGCCGCGCACCGTGGAGCGCTCGCGGTCGGCGGGTGCACCGTCGTGCTGCTCGCGGGGGGTGTCGACCGTCCCTACCCGCAGGGGAACGCCCGGCTCGTCGAGCACGCGCTGGCGTCCGGCGGTGCTGCCGTCAGCGAGGTGCCCCCCGGCGCTGTCCCGCTCCGCAGCCGGTTCCTGCAGCGCAACCGCCTCATCGCGGCCCTCGGATCGGCCACCGTGGTGGTCGAGGCAGCATGGCGGTCGGGCGCGCTGAGCACGGCCCACCACGCCGCCGCGCTCCTGCGCCCGCTGGGCGCCGTGCCCGGGCCCGTGACGTCAGTCGCCTCGGCCGGCTGCCACCGGCTGCTGCGCGAGGGCGCCGCGGTGTGCGTGACGGACACGGCCGAGGTCCTCGAGCTCCTCGCGCCGGCGGGTGAAGACCTCGTGCCCGAGCACGGCGAGGACGCTCGCCCCGGCGACGACCTCGACCAGGGCGCGCGACGGCTGCTCGAGGTCCTCCCGCGGCGCGGAGCGGCGACCCACGAGGACCTGGCACGACGTGCGGGGCTGTCGGTGGCCGAGGCACGTGCCGCCGTCGGCGTGCTCGCTCTGGCCGGCTTGGCCGAGCGGTCCGCGGCGGGCTGGGGACAGGCGCGCCGCGGGGCCGGTCCGGGCTGACGTACCCGTCCCGTTTGTCGCGGACGGGTGAAGATCCGTGCCTGCGCTGACGGCTCGCGGGGTCGCGCGGCGTGGGCCGAATGGCGTCTGAAGCCAGAGGAAGACGTGTCACGGGGCGCCGGTGGCGCCCGAATGTGCTGTGAGACACGTCACATCGCGGGGATGGTGCAGCCGGTGGGGATCGGGTGATCCGATTGGCCTTTCGGACATCTGCACACGTACCTGGCAGGCCCCGGGTGAAGTGTGACCAAGTCGGCTTGTGGGCCGAATGTGTGACACGCCACGGTAGGGGGCATGACCGCGGCGACCGAGGTGCACGCTGCGACGGACGCCTCGCGGACCGTCGCCGACTTCGCCGTCCACCTTCGGGCCCAGCGCGGGCTCTCGGAGCACACGGTGCGGGCCTACCTGAGCGACGTCGAGCACCTGCTCGCCTACGCCGGGCGGCACGGCCGACCCGAGGTCGGCTCGATCGACCTCGGGGTCCTGCGCGGCTGGCTGGCGAGCATGGCGGCAGCGCAGCGGAGCCGGTCGACGCTCGCCCGACGGGGCGCCGCGGCGCGCACCTTCTTCGAGTGGGCGGCCCGGACGGGCCGGGTCGCCGCCGACCCGGCGCTGCGGCTCGCCAGCGCCCGCGCGGCCCAGCACCTGCCGACCGTGCTCGCGGTCGACGCAGCGGCGCGTCTCCTCGACGTGGCGCGCACCCGTGCCGACGACGCCGACCCGGTGCACCTGCGCGACTGGGCGGCGCTCGAGCTCCTGTACGCCACGGGCGCCCGCGTGGGCGAGATCTGCGGGGCCGACGTCGACGACGTCGACCTCGACGAGCGCACGCTGCGCGTCGTGGGGAAGGGCGACAAGGAGCGTGTCGTGCCGTTCGGCCTGCCAGCTGCCGACGCGGTGGGTGCCTGGCTCGTGCGAGGACGTCCCGCGCTGGCCACCGCCGACTCGGGGGCCGCGCTGCTCCTCGGCAGGCGCGGCGCACGCGTCGACCAGCGGAGGCTGCGCGCGGTCTCGCACGAGATCTCGGCGCTCGCCGAGGTCGACGACATCGCCCCGCACGCGCTGCGGCACAGCGCGGCGACCCACCTGCTGCAGGGCGGCTCCGACCTGCGCAGCGTGCAGGAGGTCCTGGGTCACGCGAGCCTCGCGACGACCCAGCGGTACACGCACGTCACGGCCGAGCGGCTCCGCTCGTCCTTCCAGCAGGCCCACCCCCGGGCATGACGATCCCCGACGAGAGGAGGAGCAAGATGGCTGCACAGACGGAGTCCGTCGTGCTTCTCGCAGGCCGTACCCGCGGAGCTGTCACAGCTCCTGACGGGGTGATCCCGCAGCCGCACGGCGCCGACGTCGAGCCGGGAGCGCGGCGCCGGCTCGACGTGGTGCGGGACGAGCACGACCTCGACGTCCTGGACCGCGACCCGGTCGAGGCCGACTGGGTCGAGTTCAAGGCGCACGGCGAACGCCAGGTCCGGGACCGGCTGATCCTGCACTACGCGTCGCTCGTGACGGCCGTGGCCTCGCGGGTCGGCATGCGGCTGCCGAGCACGGTCGAGCAGGCCGACCTCGTCTCGTACGGGATGTTCGGGCTCATCGACGCGATCGAGAAGTACGAGCTCGACCGCTCCGTGAAGTTCGAGACGTACGCGAGCGCGCGCATCCGCGGGGCGATCCTCGACGAGCTGCGGGCGATGGACTGGATCCCGCGATCCGTGCGCACGAAGGCTCGGGCGGTCGACCGCGCGTACGCCGAGCTCGAGAGCGAGCTGCACCGGACCCCGAGCGAGGCCGAGGTGGCCCGGCGGCTCGAGGTCGGAGTGGGGGAGCTGCGCGCCGTCTTCACCCAGCTGTCGACCGTCAACGTCGCGGCCCTCGACGAGCTCCTGGGGTCGGGCTACGAGCGCTCGGACAAGATCTCGCTGATCGACACGCTCGGCGACGACCGTGCCCAGGACCCGGCCGGCAGCTTCGAGGCCCAGGAGACCAAGTTCCTGCTGGCTCGTGCGATCGAGCAGCTCGGGGAGCGCGAGAAGATCGTGCTCGTCCTCTACTACTACGAGGGCATGACCCTCGCGGAGATCGGCCGCGTGCTCGGGGTCACCGAGTCGCGGATCTCCCAGATGCACACAGCGGCGATGCTGCGGCTGCGGGCCAAGCTCACGGACTCCGACCGGTCCTGACCCGGGCGCGCTCGGGGAGCAGCACCACGGGTGCAGCTCCGGGCAGCAGGCCGGACGGGTCGACGTAGACGTCACCCTCGCGCACGCCCCAGTGCACGCACGACGCCCGGACGCAGTGGTGGACGGTTCCCTGGAGATGTCCCACCACCTGCCCCTGCGCCACCGTGTCGCCGGGCGACAGCGTCGACGTGACGGGCTCGAGGCTGCTGCGTCGGCCGTCGGGGTGCAGGATCGTCAGGACGTCGCGGTCCACCACGGGGCCCGCGAACGTCACGACGCCGTCGGCCGGCGCGAGCACCTCCTGGCCGGTCTGCGCCGCGAGGTCGATCCCGCGGTGGCCCGCGGCCCAGCGCTCGGGCGGGGCCTCGAACCCGCGCACGACCACGCCGTCGGAGACGGGTGGCGCGTACGGTCCCGGTGACTGCGGCCGGGCGCTGGACGGCGTCTGCGCCGCGCCCGACAGCGGGGTGGCGTCGGGCGCGGCACCGACCACCACCCCGCCGTACGTCAGGCTCCCGGCCAGGGTTCCGACCGTCAGGACCGCGAGGACTCCGCTGCGCAGGGGGTGCATGGGTGCGAGCGTCGTGGGTGCGTCGCCCCGCACGGCCGGCCGCCCCGGGGGTCTGTGGGCTTCGCACCTGCGGTACCCGCAGGGGGTGGGTCACGGGCCAGCGAGGCGGTCGGGTAAGATGACGTTCGCGACCGGTCCGCACCGGTCGACATCGCGCGTCATCTCCTCCGCCAGGACGTGCCCCCCGGGGCGCTCCGGACGAGGGTCGGCGCTGGCAGCGGTCCGGGCTCGACGAGCCCGGCGCCAGCGACGACGTGACGCCAGGGGCACCGACGATCCGTCGGGGCCGACAACCGAGATGCGGGTCCCGCACAGGGGCCCGCCCAGACGTGCGCACCGGCAGGTGCGCACCGGAAGGACGTGCCATGGCCGTCGTGACCATGCGCCAGCTGCTCGAGAGCGGTGTCCACTTCGGGCACCAGACCCGCCGCTGGAACCCCAAGATGAAGCGCTTCATCTTCACCGAGCGCAACGGCATCTACATCGTCGACCTGCAGCAGTCGCTGTCCTACATCGACAGCGCGTACGACTTCGTCAAGGAGACCGTCGCGCACGGCGGCACCATCATGTTCATCGGGACGAAGAAGCAGGCGCAGGAGCCCGTGGCCGAGCAGGCCGCACGCGTGGGCATGCCCTACGTCAACCAGCGCTGGCTCGGTGGCATGCTCACCAACTTCCAGACGGTGAACAAGCGCCTGCAGCGCCTCAAGGAGCTCGAGCTCGTCGACTTCGACGACGTCGCGGGCAGCGCCTTCACCAAGAAGGAGCTCCTCATCATGCGTCGCGAGCGTGACAAGCTCGCCAAGACGCTCGGCGGCATCCGCGACATGACCAAGGTTCCCTCGGCCGTGTGGATCGTCGACACGAACAAGGAGCACCTCGCGGTCGACGAGGCGCGCAAGCTGAACATCCCGATCGTCGCGATCCTCGACACCAACTGCGACCCCGACGTCGTGGACTACCCGATCCCGGGCAACGACGACGCGATCCGCGCCGTCGCGCTGCTCACGCGGGTCATCGCCGACGCCGCCGCCGAGGGCCTGATCCAGCGCCACGCCGGTCGCTCGGGTGCCGAGAGCGCCCCCGCGACCGAGGCCGAGCCGCTGGCCGAGTGGGAGCGCGAGCTGCTCGCCGGTGCCGAGGCCACGGCCGCCGCCGAGACCGAGGCTGTCGCGGAGGCCGTCGAGGTCGCCGAGGCCGTCGAGGTCGCCGAGGCAGTCGAGGTCGTCGAGGAGGCCGCTGCCGCCGAGAGCACCGAGACCGTTGCCCCGTCCGAGGGTGACTCCGCGTCCGCGTGACGTCGGACATCCATCGCTGACTGACGAGAAGGACGGACAACACTCATGGCGAACTACAGCCTCGCTGACATCAAGGCGCTCCGGGAGAAGACCGGCGCCGGCATGATGGACGTCAAGAAGGCGCTCGAGGAGGCCGAGGGCGACTCGGACAAGGCTCTCGAGATCATCCGCGTCAAGGGCCTCAAGGGCGTCGGCAAGCGTGAGGGCCGTGCGGCCTCTGACGGCCTCGTGGCCGCTCACGTCGGCCCGACGGCCGACGGCGAGGGCGCCACCGGCGTGCTCGTCGAGATCAACTCGGAGACCGACTTCGTCGCGAAGAACGTCACCTTCCTCACGCTCGCCGACAAGGTCCTCGCGGTCGCGGTGGACTCCTCGGCGCGCGACGCGGACGCGCTCCTGGCGACCGACGTCGACGGCTCCTCGCTGCAGGACGTGGTCGACGAGACCGCGGCGACGCTCGGCGAGAAGATCGTCGTCCGGCGCCTCGCCCGTGTCGCGGGCGAGCACGTCGAGGTCTACCTGCACAAGGTCAACAAGGACCTGCCCCCGCAGGTCGGCGTGCTCGTCGCGACCGACGCCGCGGGTGCCTCGGTGGCCCGTGACGTCGCGACGCACATCGCGGCGTACTCGCCCACGTACCTCACGCGTGACGAGGTGCCGGCCGAGACCGTCGAGTCCGAGCGGCACATCGCCGAGGAGACCGCGCGCAACGAGGGCAAGCCCGAGGCTGCGCTCTCGAAGATCGTCGAGGGTCGCCTCAACGGCTTCTTCAAGGAGAACGTGCTGCTCGACCAGGCGTTCGCGAAGGACCCGAAGAAGACCGTCGCGCAGGTGCTCGCCGAGAACGGCGGCACGGTGACGGGCTTCGTGCGGTTCCGCGTGGGAGCCTGATCCACGACGCATGAGTCAGGTGGCCCCGGCCCGCTGGGGCCGGGGCCACCTGCACATCTGGACCATCACGACCGGCACGTGGGAGGAAAAGTGGCGCAGGACGCTACGTCAGGCACCGGAAACCACGAGGAGCCCGCACGACGGGTGCTGCTCAAGCTCTCGGGCGAGACCTTCGGCGGCGGCGGTGTCGGCCTCGCACCCGACGTGGTGCAGCGCGTGGCCGCCGAGATCGCGGTGGCCGTCCGCGCCGGCGTGCAGGTCGCGATCGTCGTCGGAGGAGGCAACTTCTTCCGGGGTGCCGAGCTCTCGCAGCGCGGCATCGACCGCGCCCGCGCCGACTACATGGGGATGCTGGGCACGGTGATGAACTGCCTCGCGCTCCAGGACTTCCTCGAGCAGGCCGGGGTGAGCACGCGCGTGCAGACCGCCATCACGATGGGGCAGGTCGCCGAGCCGTACATCCCGCTGCGCGCGATCCGGCACCTCGAGAAGGGCCGCGTCGTCATCTTCGGCGCGGGCGCAGGCATGCCCTACTTCTCGACGGACACGGTGTCGGTGCAGCGTGCGCTCGAGACGCACTGCCAGGAGGTGCTGATGGGGAAGAACGGCGTGGACGGCGTCTACTCCGCCGACCCGCGCACCGACCCGACGGCCGTCAAGCTCGACCACCTCACCTACACCGACGCGCTCGTGAACGACCTCGCGGTGATGGACGCGACCGCGATCAGCCTGTGCCGGGACAACGACGTGCGCATGCGCGTGTTCGGCATGGGCGAGCAGGGCAACGTCACCCGTGCACTCCAGGGTGAGAAGATCGGCACGCTGGTCACCGCCAGCTGACCGGCCCGGCCCGCACACCCACCCGCAGACGAAGGAGCACCGGTGATCGACGAGACCCTCCTCGAGGCCGAGGAGAAGATGGACAAGGCGGTCGAGGTCGCCAAGGAGGACTTCGCGACGATCCGTACGGGACGCGCCAACGCGGCGATGTTCTCGAAGATCTTCGTGGACTACTACGGCAGCCCGACCCCGCTGCAGCAGCTCGCGTCGTTCAACGTGACCGAGGCCCGCACGATCCTCATCGCGCCGTTCGACAAGTCGTCGACGACAGCGGTCGAGAAGGCCCTGCGCGACTCCGACCTGGGCGTCAACCCGACCAACGACGGCAACGTCATCCGCGTCGTGCTGCCCGCGCTCACCGAGGAGCGGCGCAAGGACTTCGTGAAGCTCGCCAAGGCGAAGGCCGAGGACGCCCGCGTGTCGATCCGCAACATCCGTCGGCGCGCGAAGGAGGAGCTCGACCGCATCGCGAAGGACGGCGAGGCGGGCGAGGACGAGGTCGCCCGCGCGGAGAAGGAGCTCGAGGCGCTGACCAAGCGCCACGTCGACGTGATCGACACCGTGCTCACCGCCAAGGAGAGCGAGCTGCTCGAGGTCTGATGCCCCACGCCGTCCGTACCGCTCCCGTGCCGCCGCCCGTGCGCACCCCCCGCGCCGGCCGCGACCTCCCGGTCGCGGTCGTGGTGGGGCTGCTGCTGCTCGCGGTGGTCGGGGCGTCGCTGTTCATCCGCAAGGAAGGGTTCCTGCTCGTCGCCGCGCTGGCGGTCGGGGCGGGGATGTGGGAGCTCGCGCAGGCGTTCGCGCGACGCGGCATCCAGCTCCCGCTGCTGCCGTTGCTGGTCGGTGCCGTCGGCATCCTGGTCTCGGCCTACGTCGCGGGGCCCGAGGCGCTGCTCGTGGCGTTCATGCTGACCGCCGGGGGAGTGGTCGTCTGGCGCGTGATCGACGGCAACGGTGCGCCCGCGCTGCGTGACGCCACCGCGGGGATCTTCGCGGCGGCCTACCTGCCGTTCCTGGCGGGCTTCGTCATGCTGATGCTGGCGATGCCCGACGGCGCGCTGCGCGTGCTGCTGTTCATCCTGCTGTGCGTCGCGAGCGACACGGGCGGCTACGCGGTCGGCGTGCTGATCGGCCGGCACCCGCTCGCCCCGTCCGTGAGCCCCAAGAAGACCTGGGAGGGTCTGCTGGGCTCGATCGTGCTCGCGTGCGTCGTGGGCGTGGTCGGGCTGCGGGTGATGTTCGACGGCGACCCGCTCATCGGGGTGTTCCTGGGGGTGGCCACCGTCGTGACCGCGACGCTCGGAGACCTGTCGGAGTCGCTCATCAAGCGTGACCTCGAGCTCAAGGACATGGGCTCGCTGCTGCCGGGGCACGGCGGTCTGCTCGACCGCATCGACTCGATGCTGCTGGCCGCCCCGGTCGTCTACCTCATCCTGGATGTGCTCGTCCCCGTCGGGTGAGCGCGTCCCACCACCACCGATCGCTAGAGAGGGGGTGCCCATGAGCGGGACACCCGTCGAGCTGCAGAAGAACCCCATCGCACTGAACCTCACCCCGCCGACCACGCGGGGACCCCGCGGCAAGCCGCCGCGCCACTTCGTCGACCTGACACCCGAGCAGCGCATCGCCGCGGTCACCGACCTCGGCGAGAAGCCGTTCCGGGCCAAGCAGCTCGCGACGCACTACTTCACGCACCTCACGTCCGACCCCGAGGCGATGACCGACCTGCCGAAGGCGACCCGGGACCGGCTGGTCGAGGGGCTCTTCCCGCAGCTGCTGACCGCGGCGCGCACCATGAAGGCCGACGGCGGGACGACGGTCAAGACGCTGTGGCACCTGTTCGACGGCGCCAAGGTCGAGTCGGTGCTGATGCGCTACCCGAACCGCTCCACGCTGTGCGTCTCGAGCCAGGCGGGCTGCGGCATGGCCTGCCCGTTCTGCGCGACAGGTCAGATGGGCCTGACCCGCAACCTGTCCACCGCCGAGATCGTCGAGCAGGTGCGGCTCGCGAGCCGTTCGCTCGCCGCGGGCGAGGTCCCCGGCGGGCCGACCCGGCTCTCCAACCTGGTGTTCATGGGCATGGGTGAGCCGCTGGCCAACTACAAGGCCGTCATGGAGACCGTGCGCACGCTCGTGGCGCCCGCCCCGGACGGTCTGGGGATGTCGGCCCGCAACATCACGGTCTCGACCGTCGGGCTGGTGCCGGCCATCACGCGGCTGACGGGCGAGGGCATCCCGGTCACGCTCGCGGTGTCGCTGCACGCCCCGGACGACGAGCTGCGCGACTCGCTCATCCCGATCAACACCCGCTACAGCGTCGACGAGACGCTGGACGCGGCGTACCACTACTTCGAGGTGACCGGTCGGCGCGTGTCGATCGAGTACGCGCTGATCAAGGACATGAACGACCACGCGTGGCGTGCCGACATGCTGGGCTCCAAGCTCAACGCCCGCGGCCGGGGCTGGGTGCACTGCAACCCCATCCCGCTCAACCCGACGCCCGGGTCGATCTGGACCGCGAGTGATCCCGCCGTCGAGCGCGAGTTCGTGGCACGCTTGCGCGCGCACGGTATCCCCACGACGATCCGTGACACCCGGGGGAGTGACATCGACGGCGCCTGCGGCCAGCTCGCAGCGGAGGAACAGGGATGAGTGAGGGCATGTTCCGCACGGTCTCGCGGCTACGCAGCGGTTACGACCCGGACGAGGTCGACGAGTTCTTCGACCACGCCCGCTCGGTGTACGAGGCCGGCGCCCCCGGCGCGCTGACCGGACGTGACGTCCGTGCGGTGGCCTTCGAGATGGTGCGCGGCGGCTACGTGACGTCGGCGGTCGACGCGGCGCTGGACCGGCTCGAGGCCGCGTTCGTGGCCCGGTCGCGTGCCGAGTTCCTCGCCGAGCGCGGGCAGCAGGCGTGGATGGAGCTGCTCGCCGACCAGGCGCGCACGCTGTACGGCCGGCTCACCCGGCCCGACGGGGAGCGCTTCGCGCCGCCCGAGGGTCGGCGTCAGGGCTACGACCGGGACGACGTCGACGACCTGTGCGACCGCTTGATCGCGTACTTCGACCGTGGGGTCCCCCTCACCGCCCAGGAGGTGCGTGCGGCGACGTTCGCGCGCGCCAAGGGGCGGGCGGCGTACGCCGAGGCGCCCGTCGACGCGTTCTTCGCGCGCGCTGTCGACGTGCTGCTCGGCGCCGAGTGAGCGGTGGCGCGGCCTGACCCACCAGGGCCGGCGTCGGCTGCGCCCTGCGACCGCGAGATGATGTGGGCATGAGCCAGCGCACCGTCCTCCTGCTCGGGTCCACCGGGTCGATCGGGACCCAGGCCGTCGACGTCATCACCCGCAACCCGGAGCGCTTCCGGGTCACGGGTCTGAGCGCGGGGGGCTCGGACCCGGCCGCGCTCGCCCGCCAGGCCGTCGCGCTCGGCGTCGAGGCCGTCGCCGTGGCCGACGCGGACGCGGCCGGCCCGCTGCTCGCCGAGCTGACGCGCGCGAGCGCGGAGGCCGGGCTGGGTCAGATGGGCATCGAGGTGCTCACGGGCCCCGATGCCGCGACCCGGCTCGCGGAGCGGGGCGCCGACGTGGTGCTCAACGGCATCACGGGCTCGGTCGGGCTCGGCCCCACGCTCGCGGCGCTGCGCTCGGGCAGCACCCTCGCGCTCGCCAACAAGGAGTCGCTGGTCGTGGGCGGTCCGCTCGTCGCGGCCGCCAAGCAGCGCCCCGGGCAGGTCGTGCCGGTCGACTCCGAGCACTCCGCGATCGCCCAGGCGCTGCGCGGCGGGACGCGCGCCGAGGTGCGCCGGATCATCCTGACGGCCTCGGGTGGGCCGTTCCGCGGCCGCGGGCGCGACGAGCTCAAGGCGGTGACTCCCGAGCAGGCGCTCGCGCACCCCACGTGGTCGATGGGTCCCGTCGTGACCGTCAACTCCGCGACGCTCATGAACAAGGGCCTCGAGCTCATCGAGGCGCACCTGCTGTTCGGCGTCCCGGTCGAGGACATCACCGTGGTGGTGCACCCGCAGTCGGTCGTGCACTCGATGGTCGAGTTCGCGGACGGTTCGACGCTGGCGCAGGCCTCCCCGCCGGACATGCGCCTGCCCATCGCCCTGGGCCTGGCGTGGCCCGAACGGGTGGCCGGTGCCGTGCCGCCGTGCGACTGGTCGAGCGCCACGTCGTGGACGTTCGAGCCGCTCGACGAGGAGGCCTTCGGCGCGGTGCGGCTCGCCCGCGAGGCGGTCGCGGCCTCGGCGACGCACCCTGCGGTCCTCAACGCGGCCAACGAGGAGTGCGTCGCGGAGTTCCTCGCCGGGCGGCTCGGCTTCCTGGACATCGTCGACACCGTCGCCCGGGTGCTCGACGAGCACGTGGGGACCTCGGGCGACGACCTGATGCTGGACGACGTGCTCGGCGCCGAGGAGTGGGCCCGGGCCCGCACCCACGAGCTGCTGCGCGCACGCTGACCTGGGGGTGCCCACGCGGCACCCCGGCGGCCCGCGCGCCGTTCAGCCGGTTCCCAGCCGCACGGGGGATGATCTGGCGGTGCTGCGCGGGTAGCGTCGTGCCCCGGACCTGCGAACGGAGTGATGATGGCGTATCTGGTCGGCGTGCTCGTCCTGGTGCTGGGTGTGCTCGTCTCGATCGCGCTGCACGAGGTCGGGCACATGGTGCCCGCCAAGCGCTTCGGGGTCCGGGTCAGCCAGTACATGGTCGGGTTCGGCCCCACGCTGTGGTCGCGCACGCGCGGCGAGACCGAGTACGGCGTCAAGGCGATCCCGCTGGGCGGCTACGTGCGCCTGGTCGGCATGTACCCGCCGGCGTCCGCGGTCGGCGACCCGCAGTCGGGCAGCCTGCTCGGTCGCATCGCGGCCGAGGCCCGCGCGGTGAGCGCCGAGGAGATCCTGCCCGGCCAGGACCACCGGGCGTTCTACCGGCTCTCGACGCCCAAGAAGCTCGTCGTGATGCTCGGCGGCCCGGTCATGAACCTCGCCATCGCGTTCGTGCTCCTCGCGGCCGTGGTCAGCGGCTTCGGGCTGCCCACGAGCAGCACCACGCTCGCGAGCGTGCACCAGTGCGTGGTCCCGGCCGACGACGACGCCACGCGGGGGTGCCGCCCGGGCGACGAGCAGGCGCCCGCCGCGGCGGCCGGCATCGAGCCGGGTGACACGGTCGTGCAGTACGACGGTGTCGACGTCACCTCGTGGGATCAGCTCTCGGGCCTCATCCGGGCCTCGGGCACGAGCGAGGTCGCAGTCGTGCTCGAGCGCGACGGCAAGGAGATCACCACGACGGTGACGCCCGTCGTGGCCGACCGCCAGGTGTACGACGACGAGGGCGTGGCCCTTACGAACGCCGACGGCACCCCGGTCACCGAGGCCGTCGGGTTCCTCGGCATCGGTCCGTCGACGATGCTCGAGCGTCAGCCGATCACCGAGGTGCCCGCGGTCGTGGGTGACGCGGTGTGGCAGACGGCGGCGATCGTGGTCGACCTCCCGGCGCGTGTCGCAGACGTGGCGAGCTCGACGTTCGGCTCGGGCGAGCGTGACGAGACGGGCATCATCGGGCTCGTGGGGGTGGGTCGCTTCGCGGGGGAGATCGCGTCGACCGACGCCGACGGCTACGGCATGGCCGAGCGCGTCGCGAGCATGCTCAGCCTGATCGCCTCGCTCAACATCGCCCTGTTCGTGTTCAACCTCATCCCGCTGCTGCCGCTCGACGGCGGCCACGTCGCCGGTGCGCTGTGGGAGGGCGCGAAGCGCCAGGTCGCCCGACTGCGTGGCCTCCCGCGGCCGAACCCCTTCGACACCGCCCGGCTGGTCCCGCTCGCCTACGGCGTCTTCGTGCTGCTCGCAGGCGTCGGGGTGCTGCTCGTCGTCGCCGACCTGGTCAAACCCATCACGCTGGGATGAGCCACGCCGGGACGGGTGGAGCGCTGACGAGAGAGCTGTGCACATCCGGTGCGCACACGGACACCCGTCCGGTACGTGCCGTCAGGAGAGGAATAATGGGCACGTGAGCATCCCGATCAGTCTTGGCATGCCGGCGGCACCTGCCCCGGTGCTGGCCCCCCGCCGTGCGACCCGCAAGATCAAGGTCGGCAAGGTCGAGGTCGGTGGCGACGCCCCCGTGAGCGTGCAGTCGATGTGCACGACCCCGACGACCGACATCAACGCCACGCTCCAGCAGATCGCCGCGCTGACCGCCGCAGGCTGCGACATCGTGCGTGTCGCGGTGCCCAGCCAGGACGACGCCGAGGCGCTGCCGGCCATCGCGCGCAAGTCGCAGATCCCGGTGATCGCCGACATCCACTTCCAGCCCAAGTACGTGTTCGCGGCGATCGACGCCGGCTGCGCGGCCGTCCGGGTCAACCCGGGCAACATCCGCAAGTTCGACGACCAGATCAAGGAGATCGCGCGCGCGGCGACCGACGCGGGCGTCTCGATCCGGATCGGCGTCAACGCGGGCTCGCTCGACCCCCGCCTGCTCGCGAAGTACGGCAAGGCCACGCCCGAGGCGCTCGTCGAGTCGGCCGTGTGGGAGGCGTCGCTGTTCGAGGAGCACGGCTTCCACGACTTCAAGATCTCGGTCAAGCACAACGACCCGGTCGTCATGGTGCGCGCCTACGAGCTGCTGTCCGAGCGCGGGGACTGGCCGCTGCACCTCGGCGTGACCGAGGCGGGCCCGGCGTTCCAGGGCACGATCAAGTCCGCGACGGCGTTCGGCGCGCTGCTCAGCAAGGGCATCGGCGACACGATCCGCGTCTCGCTCTCGGCCCCTCCCGTCGAGGAGGTCAAGGTCGGCATCCAGATCCTGCAGTCGCTGAACCTGCGGCCACGGAAGCTCGAGATCGTCTCGTGCCCCTCGTGCGGACGCGCCCAGGTGGACGTGTACACGCTCGCGGAGAAGGTCACAGCGGGGCTCGAGGGCCTCGAGGTGCCGCTGCGCGTCGCCGTCATGGGCTGCGTCGTCAACGGCCCCGGTGAGGCGCGCGAGGCCGACCTCGGCGTCGCCTCGGGCAACGGCAAGGGTCAGATCTTCGTGCGGGGCGAGGTCATCAAGACCGTCCCCGAGGCGATGATCGTCGAGACCCTGATCGAGGAGGCCATGCGCCTGGCCGAGCAGATGGACCCGGTCGACGGCTCGGGCGCCCCGGTCGTGACGGTCGGCTGACCCGGCCTGCGACCCGGGAGCGGCCCGCGGGGGCTCAGTGCCCCAGGAACCGCCCGAGCACCTCGGCCGTCCGGCTCGGGCGCCCGGTGCGCTGCTCGGTGCGGTCGGCGAACGAGGCGATTCGCCGGCCGGCCGTGATGCCGGCCCAGCGCAGCGGCTCGGGCTCCCACGCCGGCGACCTGTGCCCGACCCACGGCAGGTGCACGAGCGGGCTGTCGGTGCCCGTCACGAGGTCCGCGAGCGTGCGGCCGGCGAGGTTGGTCGTGGCGACGCCGTCGCCGACGTAGCCGCCGGCCCAGCCCACGCCCGTGCGCGGGTCGAGGCCGACCGACGGGTGCCAGTCTCGCGGCACCGCGAGCGGGCCGCCCCACGCGTGCGTGAACCGCGTGCCGTCGAGCGCCGGGAACAGGGCGAGGAGCGCGCGCTGCAGGTGCGCGGTCACGGCGGGCGAGCGGTCGAGCTCGGGCCGGACCGCTGATCCGAGGTGGTACGGCGCGCCGCGTCCGCCGAACGCGAGGCGGCCGTCGGTGGTGCGCTGCCCGTAGACGATGAGGTGACGCGCGTCGGTGAACGTCTGCCCCGCGGCGAGCCCGATCCGGTCCCACACCTCGGCCGGCAGCGGCTCGGTCGCGACCATGAGCGAGTACACGGGGGCGACGTCGCGGCGGCTCCCGGGCAGCTGCGGGGTCCAGGCCTCGGTGGCGCGCAGCACCCAGCGGGCGCGCACCGTGCCGTGGTCGGTCACGACGGCGCGCGGCGAGACCCGCAGCGCACGGGTGCCCTCGTGGATGCGGGCACCGCGGGCCTCGACCACCGTGGCCAGCCCGCGCACGAGCCGTGCGGGCTGGACGCGGGCGCAGTCGGGCGTCCAGGCGCCCCCGAGCACACCCGCCGCGCGCACGTGCTCGGACGTGCCACGAGCATCGAGCAGGTACGTCTCGTCGCCCCACACCGCGTCGGCGGCGGCCTCGGCCGTCAGCCGCTCGAGCTGCGCGGGGTTGCGGGCGAGCGTCACGGTCCCGCCGTAGGCGAAGCCGCACGCGATCTCCTCGACCGCCGCGACCGCGCCGACCTCGACGACGGTGTCCCGCATCGCCGCCCGCATCGCGAGAGCCGCTCCGGTCCCGTGGCGGCGGGCGAGGGCGGCCCCCGTCACCGGGAACAGCGCCGAGCACCAGCCCCCGTTGCGGCCGCTCGCGCCGAAGCCGACGACCTCCTGCTCGACGACAACGACCCGTAGGCCGGGATCGGCCTCGAGCAGGTAGTACGCGGCCCACAGCCCCGTCAGCCCTCCGCCGACGATCGCGACGTCGGCCTCGGTGTCGCCGTCGGGCGGGGTGCGTGCGGGGTGCGGTGCGAGCACTGCCGGGTCGTCGTGGGCGACCTGGTCCCACCACAGCGACAGTGCCCGCACGTCGGTCACAGCCGCGACCACGCCTCGCTGAGCACGCCCCGCAGGATCTGCTCGATCTCGTCGAACTCGGCCGGGCCGCACGTCAGCGGCGGGGCGAGCTGGATCACGGGGTCGCCGCGGTCGTCGGCCCGGCAGTACAGGCCGGCCTCGTACAGCGCGCCCGACAGGAAGCCGCGCAGCAGGCGCTCGCTCTCGGCGTCGTCGAACGTCTCGCGCGTGGCCTTGTCCTTGACGAGCTCGATCCCGTAGAAGTACCCCTCGCCGCGCACGTCGCCGACGATCGGCAGGTCGAGCAGCTTCTCGAGCGTGCTGCGGAACACCGGAGCCTGGGTGTGCACGTGCTCCGTGATGTGCTCGCGCTCGAAGATGTCGAGGTTCGCCATGGCGACCGCGGCGGAGACGGGATGACCGCCGAACGTGTAGCCGTGGGCGAACGACGTGGTGCCCTTCGCGAACGGCTCGTAGAGTCGCGACGAGGCGACCACGGCGCCGATGGGGGAGTAGCCGGACGTCAGCCCCTTGGCGCACGTGATCATGTCGGGCACGTAGCCCATCTCGGTGCACGCGAAGATGTCGCCGATGCGCCCGAACGCGCAGATGACCTCGTCCGAGACGAGCAGCACGTCGTACTGGTCGCAGATCTCGCGCACCCGCTCGAAGTACCCGGGCGGGGGCGGGAAGCAGCCGCCGGCGTTCTGCACGGGCTCGAGGAAGACGGCAGCGACGGTCTCGGGCCCCTCGAACTCGATGGCCTCGGCGATCCGGTCGGCGGCCCAGCGGCCGAACGCCTTGGGGTCGTCACGCAGCCCCTCGGGCGCCCGGTAGCTGTTGGTGTTGGGCACCTTGTGGGCGCCGGGCACGAGCGGCTCGAACGGCGCCTTCAGGCTCGGCAGCCCGGTGATCGACAGGGCGCCGTGCGTCGTGCCGTGGTACGCGACGGCCCGCGAGATCACCTTGTGCTTGCCGGGATGCCCCATGAGCTTCCAGTACTGCTTCGCGAGCTTCCACGCGGTCTCGACGGCCTCGCCGCCGCCCGTGGTGAAGAAGACGCGGTCGAGGTCGCCCGGCGCGTGCGACGCGAGCCGCTCGGCCAGGTCGATCGCCTGGGGGTGCGCGTAGGACCACAGCGGGAAGAACGCGAGCTCTTCGGCCTGGCGGCGTGCCGCCTCGGCGAGCTCGGTCCGGCCGTGCCCCACCTGGACCACGAACAGGCCCGAGAGCCCGTCGATGAGGCGGTGGCCCTCGTCGTCCCAGATGTGGTGGCCCGAGCCGCGCACGATGGTCGGCACGCCGTCGTCCCACGAGCTCTGCCGGGTGAAGTGGCCCCACAGGTGGGCGCGGGCGGCGTCGTCGCGTGCGGTGCCGCGGGGTGTGGTCGCCTGGCTCATCTGGTCCCCCAGTTGTAGTGCTGCTTGCGCAGCCGCAGGTAGACGAAGGTCTCGGTCGCGCGGACGTCGGGTATCGCGCGGATCTTGCGGTTGAGCACCTCGAGGAGGTGGTCGTCGTCCTCGCACACGACCTCGGCGAGCACGTCGAAGCCGCCGGCGGTGATGACGACGTAGTCGACCTCCGGGAGGCCCGCGACCACGTCGGCCACCGCCTCGAGATCGCCGTCGACCTTGATGCCGATCATGGCCTGACGGGCGAAGCCGACCTGGAGCGGGTCGGTCACGGCGACGATCTGCACCATGCCCGAGTCCACGAGACGCTGGACGCGCTGCCGCACGGCCGCCTCCGAGAGGCCGACGGCCTTGCCGATCGTGGCGTACGGACGCCTGCCGTCCTCCTGGAGCTGCTCGATGATCGCCTTGGACAGCTCGTCGAGCGGGGGCCGGGTCGTGGGGGGGTTACGGGTGTTCACAGCGTCGATGATCCCCCGATGGAGGGGGCGATTGCAAGTGAATCCGTCGTCTGTGGGTCCGCCAACTGTCGATTTCGGTGTGCGACTCGTTCCTGTGCAGGGAAATCGTCAGTAGGACTCCCTCAGGTGCGGGTATCGGCGTAGCGTGCCGAGCACTGCACCAGCAGAGCCCTGAAGGAGACCATCGTGACCACGTCCTCCGCCCCTGCCACGACCGCCGCGGGGACCATCGCCCCGGTCGAGCTGCTCAACGTCGTCGACGGCGAGCAGCGTCCCGCCCGCGACGGACGCACGACGCCTGTCGTCGACCCCTCGACCGGGGCCACGTACGCCCTCGCGCCCCTCAGCGACGCCGACGACGTCGACGACGCCTGCGCCGCGGCTGCGGCCGCCTTCACGACCTGGGGGCGGACGACCCCTGCCGAGCGCCAGCTCGCGCTGCTGCGGCTCGCTGACGCGATCGAGGCGCGGGCCGAGGAGTTCGTCGCGGTCGAGTCCCGCGACACGGGCAAGCCGCTGCACCTGACCGCGACCGACGAGGTCCCGCCGTGCGTCGACCAGCTGCGCTTCTTCGCGGGAGCAGCCCGCCTGCTCGACGGGATCAGCGCGGGGGAGTACATGGCCGGGCACACGTCGTGGGTGCGGCGCGAGCCGATCGGCGTCGTCGGTCAGGTCACGCCCTGGAACTACCCGCTCATGATGGCGATCTGGAAGGTCGCTCCCGCGCTCGCGGCCGGGAACACCGTCGTGCTCAAGCCCTCGGACACGACGCCCGCCTCGAGCCTGCTGCTGGCCCGGGTCGCTGCCGACGTGCTCGGGCCCGGGGTGCTCAACGTGGTGTGCGGCGACCGCAGCACGGGTCGCGCGCTGGTTGCGCACCCGCGCCCCGACATGGTCGCGATCACCGGCTCGGTGCGGGCCGGGTCGCAGGTCGCGCAGACCGCGGCCGCGGACCTCAAGCGCGTTCACCTCGAGCTCGGCGGCAAGGCGCCGGTGATCGTCTTCGCGGACGCCGACGTCGAGGCCGCAGCCGCCGGGATCGCCGGGGCGGGCTACTACAACGCAGGGCAGGACTGCACAGCGGCCACGCGGGTGCTCGTGCACGCGTCGGTGCACCAGGACTTCGTCGCGGCGCTCGCGGAGCGGGCGGGTGCGCAGCGCACGGGGATGCCCGACGACCCGGGGGTCGACTTCGGTCCGGTCAACAGCGCCGACCAGCTCGCCCGCGTGACCGGGTTCCTCGACCGGCTGCCCGCGCACGCGCGCGTGCTGGCGGGCGGCAACCGCGTCGGCGACCGGGGCTACTTCCTCGAGGCGACGGTCGTGGACGGGCTGCGCCAGGACGACGAGGTCGTCCAGGAGGAGATCTTCGGTCCCGTGGTCACGGTGCAGACGTTCGCCGACGAGGCCGAGGCGCTCGCGCTCGCGAACGGGGTGCGCTACGGGCTCGCGAGCTCGGTGTGGACCCGCGACCACGGCACCGCGATGCGCATGTCCCGTGCGCTCGACTTCGGGGTGGTGTGGATCAACACGCACATCCCGTTCGTCGCCGAGATGCCGCACGGCGGCTTCAAGCAGTCGGGCTACGGCAAGGACCTGTCGGTCTACGGCTTCGAGGACTACACCCGGATCAAGCACGTGATGTCGGCGATCGACGCCTGACGAGGTCCGCAGGTGCATCGAGGAGCACATCGGACACGGCGGGCACAAGGCCTGGAAGTGACGATCTGGCCTCGCAATGTTCCGAACAGGAAACTTTTTCGTTGCAGGGGTGGGATTGTGCGACGAATTCCTTGTGCGCGGGACCGCGCTTTGCGACGATCCACCCGGTGCCTCACGCGCCGCCCGCCCGTGCACCACCGACCGGTCCCCGGACCGGTCGGGCCGAGAGGAGCCCGATGACCACCCACCGTCGTCCACCGATCACCGATCCCCGCGTCCGCGCGCTCGTGAGAGCCGCCGCCTCGACGCGCGGACGAGGCCTGGACCGTCGTGCGTTCCTCGGCGCGCTGGGCGCCGTGGGCGCAGGCGCCGCGCTCGCGGCGTGCGGCACGGGTGGGTCGCCCGGCACCGGGGCCTCCGGCGGGGTCGTCACCGACAGGTCGGGCGCCGACAAGCTCGTGCGGTGGGCGAACTGGACGCTCTACATCGACCAGGACGACAGCGGCTCCTCGCCGACGCTCGAGGAGTTCCAGACACGCACGGGGATCACGGTCGAGTACTCGGAGGACATCGAGGACAACGACGCGTTCTACGGCAAGGTCTCGGGCCAGCTCGCCAACGGCCAGGACATCGGCTACGACCTGGTGACCCTCACCGACTGGATGGCCGCCCGGCTGATCCGGCTCGGCTACACCCAGGAGCTCGACCGAGCCGCGATACCCAATGCGGCCAACATCCTGCCGAACCTCGCCGACGTCGACTTCGACCCCGGCCGCGCGCACTCGCTCACCTGGCAGTCGGGGTTCGCGGGCATGGCCTGGGACCGCAACAAGCTCCCGAACGGCCTGCACACGGTCTCCGACCTGTGGGCCCCGGAGCTCGCCGGGCGCGTCGAGGTGCTCTCCGAGATGCGGGACACGATCGGCCTGGTCATGTTCGACCAGGGTGTGGACCCCGGCGGCGACTGGGGCGACGACGAGTTCGCGGCGGCGCTCGCTGTGCTCGACGAGAAGATCTCCTCGGGCCACATCCGCCAGGTGCGCGGCAACTCGTACACCCAGGACCTCGTCTCGGGCGACGCGGTCGCGGTCATCGGCTGGTCGGGGGACATCACAGCCCTCAACTACGAGAACGACGACCGGTTCCAGTTCGCGATACCGGAGGCCGGCGGCATGCTGTTCAGCGACAACCTGATGGTGCCCGTCGGGTCGCCGCACAGGTCCGACGCCGAGAAGCTCATCGACTACTACTACGACCCGGAGGTCGCCGCCCAGGTGGCCGCGTGGGTCAACTACATCACCCCGGTGCAGGGCGCGCAGGAGGCGATGACCACGATCGACCCCGAGCTCGCCGAGAACCAGCTGATCTTCCCGGACGCCGACACGCTCGGCCAGGTCAGCCAGTTCCGCAGCCTCACACCGGACGAGGAGGAGCGCTACAACGGCGACTTCCTCGACGTGATCGGTGCCTGAGCCCGCGATGACCACCACGGTGCCCACCGAGCCTGCCACCCCGGCCCGCCGCGGCGGGGCGGCCCTCGAGATCGAGCGTGTGACCAAGCAGTTCGGCGACTTCGTCGCGGTCGACGACCTCACGCTCACCGTCCCGTCGGGCGCGTTCTTCGCGCTGCTCGGCCCCTCGGGGTGCGGCAAGACGACGACGCTGCGCATGGTCGCGGGGCTCGAGCAGCCGACGGCGGGAACCGTCTCGATCGGCGGCCGCGACGTCACCGGCACGCGCGCCCACCAGCGGCCCGTCAACACCGTCTTCCAGAGCTACGCGCTGTTCCCGCACCTGACTGTCGCCGAGAACGTGGGCTTCGGCCTGCGGCGGACCCGCACCCCCGACGTCGCCCGGCGGGTCGCCGAGGGGCTCGAGCTCGTCGAGCTCGGTCACCTGGCCCAGAGCCGGCCCGCGATGCTCTCGGGCGGTCAGCAGCAGCGCGTCGCACTCGCGCGCGCCCTGGTGAACCGGCCCGCGCTGCTCCTGCTCGACGAGCCGCTCGGCGCGCTCGACCTCAAGCTGCGCCGCCAGATGCAGCTCGAGCTCAAGCGGATCCAGACCGAGGTGGGCCTGACGTTCGTGCACGTCACGCACGACCAGGAGGAGGCCATGACCATGGCGGACACCGTGGCCGTGATGAACAAGGGGCGCATCGAGCAGATGGGTGCGCCGGCCGAGCTCTACGAGCATCCCCGCACCACGTTCGTCGCCAACTTCCTCGGGCGCTCGAACCTCGCCGCGGGGACCGTCGTCGAGCAGCTCGACGGAGGCGCCGTGCTGGGGGTCGACGTCGCGGGCACGCGGGTGCTCGTGCCCGCCGCGCGCGCTGTGCGCACCGAGGGCGAGGTGCTCGTCGGGATCCGCCCGGAGAAGATCCGGCTGCACATCGACGGTCAGGAGCCGGCCGCGACCGACAACGTCGTGGGGCCCGGCACCGTCACCGACGTCTCGTTCACGGGGGTCAGCACGCAGTACGAGGTGCTCGTCCCGGGGCTCGGCACGTTCGGGGTGTTCGCGCAGAACCTCACGGGCGGCGCAACGGTGGGGCTGGGCACGCAGGTGCGCCTGTCCTGGTCCCCGGCCTTCACGTTCGGGCTCGACGGCCGCGAGGACCGCGCCGAGGGGCTCGCCGACCTGGACGACGAGCCGTGAGCATCGCTGCCGTCCTGGGCGAGAGCGGGACGCCCACCCCGCACGCCGCGCCGCGCCGCACCCGGTCGCGCGGATACATGCCGCTCCTGCTGCCCGGGCTCGGCTACCTCGTGCTGTTCTTCGTGGTGCCCGTCGGGGCGCTGCTCGCGACGTCGCTCTACGTGCCGGTGCCCGGGGGCGACCTGGGGCAGTACCAGCCCGCGCTGCACTGGCAGAACTACGCCGAGGCGCTGGCCAAGTTCTGGCCGCAGATCGTGCGCTCGTTCTCGTTCGCGCTCCTCGCCACGCTCGCGGCCCTCCTGATCGGCTACCCGGTCGCGTACGCGATCGGCGTGCGGGCCCGTGGGCGCCGGGGGCTGCAGGGGCTCATGCTCGTGCTGGTCGTCGCGCCGTTCTTCACCAGCTTCATCCTGCGCACGATCGCCTGGAAGCAGATCCTCGCCGACGACGCGTTCGTCGTGAGCGCGCTGCACTGGCTGCACCTGCTGCCACCCGACGGACGCCTGACCGCGACGCCGTTCGCTGTCGTCTGCGGCCTGACGTACAACTTCCTGCCGTTCATGATCCTGCCGATCTACGCGAGCCTCGAACGCCTCGACATGCGGCTGCTCGAGGCGGGCTCGGACCTCTACGCCTCGGCGTTCACCACGTTCCGCACCGTCACGCTCCCGCTGTCGATGCCGGGGGTGGTGGGTGGCACGCTGCTCACGTTCATCCCGGCCTCGGGCGACTTCGTCAACTCGTCGCTGCTGGGCAACAACACGAACACCTCGATGATCGGGCAGGTGATCGACGCCCGGTTCTTCAAGGTGCTCGACTACCCCACGGCCGCGGCGCTCTCGGTCGTGCTGATGGTCGTGATCCTCGTGCTGGTGGGCGTGTACGTGCGCCGCGCCGGGACGGACGAGCTCCTGTGAGCGCGACCGTCGAGGCCCGCGCCGACGTCGACCGTCCACCGCGGCGCCGCACCGGGCCCGCACCGCGACGACGGGTCTGGCGCCTGGGCGACGCGCTCGTGCCGCTCGTCGCCGTCCTCGCGTTCCTGTACCTGCTGGTGCCCGTCGCCTACACCGTCGCGTTCTCGTTCAACGACGCGGGCAAGACCAACCTGGTCTGGCGCGGCTTCACGCTCGACGCGTGGCGCAACCCCTGCGGTGCTCCCCAGGTGTGCGAGGCGTTCGTGAGCTCGCTCGAGGTCGGCGTCGTCTCGACGCTCGTCGCGACCGTGCTCGGCACGCTCCTGGCGATCGCGCTCGTCCGGTTCCGGTTCCGCGGGCGACCGCTGGTCAACCTGCTCATCTTCCTGCCGATGTCGACGCCCGAGGTCGTGCTCGGCGCCGCGCTGCTCGCCCAGCTCCTGTCGCTGCGCGTCCCGCTCGGGTTCACCACCGTGGTGATCGCGCACGTGATGTTCTGCATCAGCTTCGTCGTGGTGACGGTCAAGGCGCGCGTCGCGAGCCTCGACCCTGCGCTCGAGGAGGCGGCGGCCGACCTGTACGCCACGCCCTGGCACGCGTTCTGGCGCGTGACGTTCCCGCTCCTGGTCCCCGGGATCGCGGCTGCTGCGCTGCTGGCCTTCAGCCTGAGCTTCGACGACTTCATCGTCACGAACTTCACCTCGGGCTCGTTCACCACGTTCCCGAAGTTCGTGTACGTCTCGGCGACACGGGGCATCCCGCCGCAGGCCAACGTCATCAGCTCGTTCATGTTCGTGCTGGCGATCGTGGTGGTCGTGGTGGTCCAGGTGGTCGGGCACGTCCGGAGCGGCAGGCGGCGGCGTGCCTGAACCCCGGCAGGAGCTGTGTGGACACGGCATGACCAACGACAGAGAGGTGGGACCGTGCGGATCCTGGTGATCGGCAGCGGCGGGGTGGGTGACGCGGTCGCCCGGATCGCGGCACGCCGAGAGTTCTTCGAGGCGATGGTGGTCGCCGACGTCGACCCCGAGCGCGCGCAGCGCACCGTCGAGGCCGCGCGCAAGCACGACGTCGGCACCGACCGGTTCGTCGCGGCCACCGTCGACGCCTCGGACCCCGCATCGGTCGAGGCGCTCGCGCGCGAGCACCGGGCGACCCACGTGCTCAACGCCGTCGACCCGCGCTTCGTCATGCCTGTCTTCACCGGCACCCTCGCGGCCGGCGCCGACTACCTCGACATGGCCATGTCCCTCTCGCACGCGCACCCCGAGGCACCCCACGAGCTGCCCGGGGTCAAGCTCGGCGACGAGCAGTTCGCGCTCGCCGACACCTGGGAGCAGGCCGGGCGGCTCGCGCTGGTCGGGATCGGTGTCGAGCCCGGGCTCTCGGACGTGTTCGCGCGGTACGCGGCCGACCACCTGTTCTCGCGGATCGACGAGCTCGGCGTGCGGGACGGCGCGAACCTCGTGGTGCGCGGCGCCGACGGCGAGCCGGTCTTCGCCCCGTCGTTCTCGATCTGGACCACGATCGAGGAGTGCCTCAACCCGCCCGTGCTGTGGTCCGCCGAACGGGCTGCCGCGGGCGGCGGGGTCGAGGACGGCTGGTACACCGTGCCCCCGTTCCACGAGCCCGAGGTCTTCGACTTCCCCGAGCCCGTGGGCCCGGTCGAGTGCGTGCACGTCGAGCACGAGGAGGTCCTCCTCATGCCGCGGTGGGTCGACGCGCAGCGGGTCACGTTCAAGTACGGACTCGGCGAGGAGTTCATCGGGGTGCTGCGCACGCTGCACCGGCTGGGCCTCGACTCGACCGAGCCCGTGCAGGTGCGAGGTGCGTCGGTGAGCCCGCGTGACGTGGTCGCGGCCGTGCTGCCCGATCCCGCGACCATCGGGCCGCACATGACGGGTGCGACGTGCGCGGGGCTGCTCGTGACCGGCACGGGCACCGACGGTGCGCCGCGCGAGGTCTACCTGCACCACATCGTCGACAACGCGTGGTCGATGGCCGAGTACGGCGCGCAGTGCGTCGTCTGGCAGACCGCCGTGAACCCGGTGGTCGCCCTCGAGCTGCTCGCGGCGGGCACGTGGGCCGGTGCGGGCGTGCAGGGACCGGAGGCCTTCGACGCGGTGCCGTTCCTCGAGCTGCTCGCGGCGCCCGCACCGCTCGGCTACGGCTCCCCGTGGGCCCTGCAGGAGCGGGTGCCCGCCGGCGCCGCCGACTGAGCCGGTGCGGCGTGCGGGCCCCCCTCCCGCACGCCGCACCTTCGCCCGACCGGCGGTACCCGGTCACGTGCCGCATCGTGTTCGGTCGTGGTGGTCGTGCGTGACCGTCCTTGCCAGGAACCACCCGGCGCTCCCCGCGCCGCCCGCGCGTCTGCCACCGACCCGGTCATGGGACCCGGTGGACCGAGAGGAACCTCATGACCCCGCACCGCCGCCCGCCGATCAGCGACCCCCGGGTGCTCGCGCTCGTCCGCGCTGCCCGCACGGCCCGCGGCGCGGGCATGTCGCGGCGCGCGTTCCTCGGAGCCGTCGGCGCGGCCGGCGCGGGAGCGCTCCTGTCGGCCTGCGGGGACGGGGACGAGGGCGCGCAGCCCGTCGGGTCGGGCTCGTCGTCGGCCGAGGAGCTCGTGCGCTGGGCCAACTGGACGCTGTACGTCGACCGGGACGACACCGGTGCCTCCCCGTCGATCAGCGCGTTCGAGCAGCAGACCGGCATCCGGGTCGAGTACTCGGAGGTCATCGAGGACAACGAGTCGTTCTACGCCGGGGTGTCGGCTCAGTTCGAGGCCGGTCGTGACATCGGGTACGACCTCGTGACGGTGACCGACTTCATGGCGGCGCGGCTGATCCGCCTCGGGTACGCCCAGGAGCTGGACAAGTCGCGCATCCCGAACGCCGAGAACCTGCTCCCGAGCCTCGTCCTGCCCGACTTCGACATGGGCCGGGCACGGTCGCTCACGTGGCAGTCGGGCTTCGCGGGCATCGCGTGGGACAAGAACCAGCTGCCGGGAGGCCTGCGGACGGTGTCGGACCTGTGGAACCCCGACCTCGCCGGCCGGGTGGAGGTGCTCGCGGAGATGCGCGACACGATGGGTCTGCTCCTGTTCGAGCAGGGCATCGACCCCGCGTCGGGGTGGAGCGACGCCGACTTCTACGACGCGCTCGAGATCCTGCGCGGCAAGCTCGAGTCCGGGCACATCCGCAAGATCAGCGGCAACTCCTACACCGACAACCTCGTCTCGGGCGACGCCGCCGCTGTGTTCGCGTGGTCGGGCGACATCACCGCGCTCAACTACGAGCACGACGACCGGTTCGCGTTCGCGATCCCCGAGGCCGGCGGCATGCTCTTCAGCGACAACCTGCTGGTGCCCGTGGGCTCACCGCACCGGGCCGAGGCGGAGTCGCTCATGGACTTCTACTACGACCCGGAGATCGCGGCTCAGGTCGCCGCGTGGGTGAACTACATCACCCCGGTCGAGGGTGCCCGCGAGGCCATGCTGGCGATCGACCCCAGCCTCGCCGAGAACCCGTCGATCTTCCCGGACGCCGAGATGCTCGCGAACGTGACAGTGTTCCGGACCCTCGACGCGGCCGAGGACGAGCGCTACACCAACGAGTTCCTCGCGGTGCAGGAGGCCTGACGCGCGGGGTCAGCGGGGGAGCGCGCGCAGCGCGTCCTCGAGCACCCCGAGCGCGTCGTCCAGCAGGGCGTGGTCGATCACGAGCGGGGGCAGCAGCCGCAGCACGTTGCCCCACGTCCCGCACGTGAGCACGAGCACCCCGGACGACAGGCATGCCGCGGCGACCTGGGCGGCCGCGGCCCGGTCGGGCTCGAGCGTGCCCGGTCGGGTCAGCTCGACCGCGAGCATCGCGCCGCGCCCGCGCACCTCGGCGACCGCCGGGACCTCGGCGGCCAGGGCGCGCAGCCGGGGGACCACCGTCGCCTCGATCGCCCGCGCCGCCGCGGGCAGGTCGTCGCGCCGGTAGATCTCGAACGAGGCGAGCGCCGCGGCGCACGCGACGGGGTTGCCGCCGAAGGTGCCGCCGAGCCCGCCCGGGTGCACGGCGTCCATGAGCTCGGCCCGGCCGGTGACCGCACCGAGCGGCAGGCCGCCCGCGATGCCCTTGGCGAGCGTGAGCAGATCGGGGACGACGCCCTCGTGCTCGCTGGCGAACATGTCGCCGGTCCGGGCGAAGCCGGTCTGCACCTCGTCGGCCACGAGCACGATGCCGTGCGCCCGGGCCCACCGCGCGAGCCCGGGGAGGAAGCCGGGCGCGGGGACCACGAACCCGCCCTCGCCCTGGACCGGTTCGACCACGAGCGCGGCCACCTGGTCGGCACCCACGGTGCGCTCGGCGACGTCGATCGCGCGCGCCGCGGCCTCCTCGCCGGTCATGCCGGCCGGGTCGCGCAGCGGGTAGGAGGTCGGGAGGCGGTAGACCTCGCCCGCGAACGGCCCGAACCCCGTCTTGTACGGCATCGCGCGCGCAGTCATGGCCATCGTGAGGTTCGTGCGCCCGTGGTAGGCGTGGTCGAGCACGAGGACGGCGTCGCGCCCGGTCGCGCGTCGGGCGATCTTCACCGCGTTCTCGACGGCCTCGGCCCCCGAGCTCACGAGCATCGAGCGCTTGGCGTGGCTCCCCGGTGTGAGCCTGCCGAGCTCCTCGCAGACCGCGACGTACTCCTCGTAGGGGCTCACCATGAAGCAGGTGTGGGTGAAGTCGGCGCTCTGGCGGGCGACCGCCGCGACGACCTCGGGTGCGCTCGCCCCGACCGAGGTCACGGCGATGCCCGAGCCGAGGTCGATGAGTCGGTTGCCGTCCACGTCCTCGATGACGCCCCCGGACGCCCGTGCGACATAGACGGGTGACGACGAGGACACGCCGCCCGCGACCGCGGACGTGCGGCGGGCGGCGAGCGCGAGCGACTGCGGGCCGGGGACGGCGGTACGCAGCTCACGGCTCTGCTCGAGCGGGGGCACGGTCGCGGAAAACGTTGTCATGGATGGACCGTAATAGGCATCTCGTCAGTACGGAAGCAGTTCACAGACGATTTTCGTCGCGACTCGCGGGGGGTCCGAGCGCGCCGTCTGTCCGTGCCGCGCGCTCGAGGTGGCGAGGTGGGCGCGTGGTGCGCGCGGCCTGGGGCGTCCCGGTGGGGCAGAATCCCCCCATGGGACGCTGGCGCGGGGCCACCGTGGACGGCGGCCGTGCCGGTGGTCGGGTGCTCGACGACGCCGACGTGGCCGCCGCGCTCGCCGTGTGCGCGGTCGATCCGGTGGCCTCGATCCTCGCGACGACGCGCCTCGAGGCGGCCGCCCAGCTCGGCATCGGGGCGGCGGGTGGCCAGCTCTGGGGCTACGAGCCCGAGGGCCGTCTCGAGGCCGTCTGCTGGGCCGGGGCCAACCTGGTGCCCGTCGTGCCGAACCGCGACCCGGCTGCGCTGGACGCGTTCGCGGCGCTCGGCAGGGCTCAGGGACGGCGCGCGTCGTCGGTCGTGGGCGAGGCGGGTGCTGTGCTCGGGCTCTGGGACCGGCTGTCGGCGTACTGGCCGCGGGCGCGTGAGGTGCGCGCCGACCAGCCGTCGTTCGTGATCGACCGGGACCCGGACGTCGAGCCCGATCCGCAGGTGCGGCGCACGGTCGCCGAGGACTACGACGTCATCCTCCCGGCGTGCGTGCGGATGTTCGTCGAGGAGGTCGGCTACTCGCCCGTCTCGGGGGCCGGAGGGCCGTACGAGAGCCGGGTGCGCATGCTCATCGCGGAGGGGCGCTCGTTCGCCCGGTTCGAGCAGGCGCACGGGGTCGGGCCGCGCAGCGCCGGCGTCGTCTTCAAGGCCGAGCTCGGCGCGGTGGCCGGTGGGGTCGCCCAGGTGCAGGGCGTGTGGGTCACCCCCGCGCACCGCGGCGAGGGACTCTCCAAGGCCGGGATGGCTGCCGTGGTGGTGGCCGCCCGCCGCGACGTGGCCCCCGTGGTGTCGCTGTACGCGAACCACTACAACGACCGGGCGCTCGCTGCCTACCGCGCGGTCGGGTTCGAGCAGGTCGGCACGTACGCGACCGTGCTGTTCTGACGCTCAGCGCAGCAGGCGTGACATGCGCCGGTCGGCGAGCAGGTGACCGCCCGTCTGGCACGTCGGGCAGTATTGGAGCGACGAGTCCGCGAAGGCGACCTCCCGCACCGTGTCCCCGCACGGCACGCCGTCCCAGCCCGGGCACGGCTCGCCCGTGCGCCCGTGCACGCGCATGCCGCGGCGCTTGGTGTCCTTGAGCTCGGCCGCGGGCCGGCCCGACGCCGTCGCGACCGCCTCGCCCAGCACGTCCACGACCGCGCGGTGCAGCCCGGCGGTGCGCTCCGCGTCGAACGACCGCGTCGGGGCGAACGGGCTCAGCCGTGCGGCGTGCAGGATCTCGTCCGAGTAGGCGTTGCCGATGCCCGCGATCGTGCCCTGGTCGCGCAGCAGCCCCTTGACCTGCTGGTTGCGCGCCGCGAGGAGCTCCGCGAGCCGCTCGGTCGTGAACTCGGGCGCGAGGGGCTCGACGCCGAGCGTCGCGACCGCCGGCACGTGCGTCGGGTCCGTGACCACGTGCACAGCGAGCCGTTTGCGGGTGCCCGCCTCGGTCAGGTCGAAGCCCGACCCGTCGTCGAGGCGCACGCGCAGCGCGATCGGTGAGCGCCCCGGGCGGATCGTGGTGCTCGGCACCCGCTCGTACCACCGCAGCCAGCCCGCGCGTGCGAGGTGCACCAGCAGGTGCAGGGGGTGCGCGGGTGCCGGGTCGCCGGACGCGTCGGCGTCGCGCGGGCTGTCGTCAGTCGTCGTGACGTCGAGCCACTTGCCGCGGCGGCGCACGCCCGTCACCACGCGCCCGACCAGCGCGTCCGGAGCGGGGGAGTAGGTCTTGAGCGCGTTGACCGCACCCACCTCGACCGCGCCGACGGTGCGCCCGACCGTCCGCTCGCGCAGGAACCGCGCGAGCGCCTCGACCTCGGGGAGCTCCGGCACGGGCCCATCGTCGCGCACGGGACCCCCGTCTCGCACGGTGTGCGGGACGGGTCCGCAGCCCGGGACCCGGCACCAGCAGTCCCGTGGGCGGCACTAGGCTCGGGCGCATGCTGCTTCGCCTGTCCCACCTGTTCGTCCGCACCCTGCGCGAGGACCCCGCCGACGCCGAGGTCGCGAGCCACCGGCTGCTCGTGCGCGCCGGCTACATCCGCCGCGCCGCCCCCGGGATCTACACCTGGCTGCCGCTGGGCCTGCGCGTCCTCGCGAAGGTCGAGCAGGTCGTGCGCGAGGAGATGGACGCCGCCGGCGCCCAGGAGGTGCACTTCCCGGCGCTGCTGCCCAAGGAGCCCTACGAGGCCACGGGTCGCTGGTCCGAGTACGGCCCCAACATCTTCCGGCTCAAGGACCGCAAGGGCGGCGACTACCTGCTGGCCCCCACGCACGAGGAGATGTTCACGCTCCTCGTCAAGGACCTGTACTCCTCGTACAAGGACCTGCCGCTCGCGCTCTACCAGATCCAGACCAAGTACCGCGACGAGGCGCGTCCGCGCGCCGGGCTCATCCGTGGGCGCGAGTTCATCATGAAGGACGCGTACTCGTTCGACCTCGACGACGAGGGCCTCGAGGCCTCGTACCAGCGTCAGCGCGACGCCTACCGGCGCATCTTCGACCGCCTGGGCCTCGAGCACGTCATCGTCGCGGCGACCTCCGGGGCCATGGGCGGCTCGCGCAGCGAGGAGTTCCTGCACCCGACCGCGATCGGCGAGGACACGTTCGTGCGCTCGCCCGGCGGCTACGCGGCCAACGTCGAGGCCGTCACGACCGTGGTGCCCGACGCGCTGCCGTACGACGGCGCCCCGGCCGCGCACGTCGAGGACACGCCCGACACCCCGACGATCGACTCGCTCGTCGCGATCGCCAACGAGCGGTTCCCGCGCCCCGAGGGCCCGTGGACGGCCGCCGACACGCTCAAGAACGTGGTGCTCGCGCTCGTGCAGCCCACCGGCGAGCGCGAGCTCGTGGTGGTCGGCCTGCCCGGTGACCGTGAGGTCGACCTCAAGCGGCTCGAGGCCTCGGTGGCCCCCGCCGAGGTCGAGCCCGCGGTCGACGCGGACTTCGCGGCGCACCCCGAGCTCGTGAAGGGCTACATCGGCCCGCAGGCGCTCGGCCCGAACGTCGGCACCGACGAGGACGGACGCTCGCTGGGCGTGCGCTACCTCCTCGACCCGCGCGTGGTGCCCGGCACCCGGTGGATCACCGGTGCGAACGAGCCCGGCCGGCACGTCTTCGACCTGGTCGCGGGGCGTGACTTCACGGCCGACGGCACCGCCGAGGCCGCCGAGGTGCGTGCGGGTGACCCGGCCCCCGACGGCTCGGGCCCGCTCGAGCTCGCGCGGGGGATCGAGATCGGCCACATCTTCGCCCTCGGTCGCAAGTACGCCCAGGCCCTCGGGCTCACCGTGCTCGACCAGAACGGCAAGGCGCAGGTCGTCACGATGGGCTCGTACGGCATCGGCGTGACGCGGGTGCTCGCGGCTCTGGCCGAGGCGAACCACGACGAGCGCGGCCTGGCATGGCCCGCGGGGGTCGCTCCCGCGCACGTGCACGTCGTGGCGACCGGCAAGGACGCGGCAGTGTTCGCCGCGGCCGAGGAGCTCGCCACGACGCTCTCCGCGCGTGGCGTCGAGGTGCTCTACGACGACCGCCCCAAGGTCTCGCCCGGCGTGAAGTTCGCCGACGCCGAGCTGTTCGGCGTGCCGCTCGTCGTGGTCGTGGGCCGAGGGCTGGCCGAGGGCGTGGTCGAGGTGCGTCCCCGCGTGGCCCGAGCGGACGGCACGGGGGCCGAGCAGGTGCCCGTCGAGCAGGCCGCGGACCGCGTGGTCGAGCTGGTCGACGCCCTGCTGGGCCGCTGACGACCCGCTGACCGCCTCCCGGTCGGACCGGGCTCCACGGGGTCGTCGGTCGCAGCGTCAGGCTGCGTCGGCGGCCCCGTCGGCCTGCTCGGGCAGCCCGGGGAACGCGACGGGCTCGGCACCCCACACGAGCGACTCGTCGGCGGCGGCCTGCAGCCCGCGGACGGCGGCGGCGCGGGTCCCCGCGGCACCCGCCGCGACGAGGCTCGCGTAGCTCGTCGCGAGCCCGGTCTGGACGGTGCGGGCGAGCCCGACCGCGACCGCCGGGTCGTCCAGACCGGACGGGAGCGCGTAGGCGGCCCGGCGCGGGTCTGCGGAGGTCCCGTCGAGACCCACGGCCACGGCCCACCCCTGCGCGCTGGCGCGGTGCCCCGCTGCGGCGTCGAGGGCCGCAGCCCGCTGCGCGTCGGCGAGCTTCGCGGCGATCACCTCGAACGCGTAGCCCGCCTCGTCCTCGGCGACCACGAGGGCCGCGAGGGCCGACGGGTCCACGGCGCCGATCTCCGGCGCTGCGGTCGCGGTGGCCGGCTCGGTGGGGTCCTCGACCCCGAGCGCCCCGGCGAGCACGCCCGCGAGGGTGGCGCGCGAGGTCGCGACCGACGCCAGCAGCCGCGCCATCTCGCCCGTCTCGACGGTGTCGGCGTCACCGCGCGCGGTGAGCGCCGTGACCGAGAGCAGGGTCAGCACGTCGGACGGGCTCGCCGTCACCGCCGTCGTCGCCTGCGTGGGGGTCGCGGTGGGCTCGAGCCCCGAGTCGTAGGTGCCGCCCAGCTGGTCGGCGTGGCGGGCCGAGAACGTCATGACCTGCCCGAGCGTGCGCGTGAGCGTGGCGTCCGCCGCGACGTCGGGGTCGGCCGCCGCGGCCTGCGCCGCCGCGGCGAGCGCCACCGCGTCCTCGACAGCGCGCCGTCGCACGATCTCGATCGCGTCGGGAGCGGGCTCCTCGGGCGCCGGGGTCTCGAGGCGCAGGTCGCACCCTGTGAGGAGCAGCACACCTGCGAGCACCCCCACGACGAGGCGCAGCACGGTTCCGCGCGCGCGGAACGAGCGGTGGGGGCGGGGCACGGGGCGCGTGGCGGTCATCGCGGGTGATCCTGCCACGTCGGCCGGCCGGAGCCGCGCGGTCCGGCGCGTGCACGCGGACTCGTTAGGCTGGTCCCCTCACAACATCACAGGGTCGACACCATGCAGGGTGACCCGCTGGAGCCGACAGGAGGCGATCATGCCCGCGCCAGCAACAGCCCACCGGGTCCGGGACGTCGTAGCGCCGCTCGTGGAGGCCGCAGGTCTCGTCCTCGAGGACGTCGAGGTGACCCGTGCGGGTGCACGCTCGGTCGTGCGCGTCGTGGTCGACCTCGACGAGGACGCCACCGGGGGCCTCGACCTCGAGCAGGTCGCCGAGATCTCGCAGAGCATCTCGGACGCGATCGACGGCGTGGACGTCCCCGGCACCGAGTACACGCTCGAGATCTCGAGCCCCGGCATCGGCCGCCCGCTGACCGAGCGTCGGCACTTCACGCGGTCGCGCGGACGGATCGTCACGCTGCGGCTCACGGACGGCTCGACGCTGCGCGGCAGGATCGACGACGTGGACCGGACCGTGCCCGACGCTGTGCTGGTGGTGACCCCGCAGATCCCGGGGGAGAAGGGCCGTCCGCCCGTGATCGGGGACCCGGTGCGGGTCCCGCTCGCGTCGGTGCGCGACGGCAGGGTCGAGGTAGAGATGGGACGGCTCGCCGAGGTGTCCGACGACGAGGACGACGACGCGCAGGACGCGACGTCGGCAGGACAGGAGAGCTGACGTGGACATCGACATGCAGGCGTTGCGGATGCTGGAGCGCGAACGCGACATCAGCCTGGACGTGCTGTGCTCGGCGATCGAGCAGGCGCTGCTCTCGGCGTACCACCGCACGCCGGGCGCCCAGGCGACCGCACGCGTCGAGCTGGACCGCCGCACGGGGCACGTGACCGTGTGGGCGCGCGAGCTCGTGGACCAGCCGGTGCCGGAGCCGGTCGACGGCGAGGAGCCGGCGCCCGCGCCGCCCGCCGTGCCGGGACCCGAGTTCGACGACACCCCGGCCGGGTTCGGCCGGATCGCCACCGCGACCGCGCGCCAGGTGATCGTGCAGCGCCTGCGCGACGCCGAGGACGACCAGGTGCTGGGTGTCTTCCGCGGCAAGGAGGGCGAGGTGCTCGGCGGCGTCATCCAGCAGGGCCGCGACCCTCGGGTGGTGCTGGTCGACGTCGGCGGCACCGAGGCCGTGCTGCCCGCGCACGAGCAGGTGCCCACCGAGCAGTACGTGCACGGCGAGCGGCTGCGCGCGCTCGTGCTCGAGGTCGCCCGTGGCGCCCGTGGCCCGCAGATCACGCTCTCGCGCACGCACCCCAACCTGGTGCGGCAGCTGTTCGCGCTCGAGGTCCCCGAGGTGGCCGACGGGTCGGTCGAGATCACCGCGATCGCCCGTGAGGCCGGGCACCGCACCAAGATGGCGGTGTACTCGCGGGTTCCCGGTCTCAACGCGAAGGGCGCCTGCATCGGCCCGATGGGCGCGCGCGTGCGTGCCGTCATGGCCGAGCTGCACGGCGAGAAGATCGACATCGTCGACCACTCGGACGACCCGGCCGAGATGGTCGCGCACGCGCTGTCGCCCGCCCGGGTCCTCTCGGTCACGGTGGTCGACCCGGTCGCCCGCGCGGCCCGCGTCGTGGTGCCCGACTACCAGCTGTCTCTCGCGATCGGCAAGGAGGGCCAGAACGCCCGCCTCGCGGCGAAGCTCACGGGCTGGCGCATCGACATCCGGTCCGACGCGGCCGAGGCCGCTGCCGACGACGTGAGCGGGCACGGACAGGATGCCGCCTCCGGTCACACCCGGTGACCCGGCGCGGTAGACTCTCCGAGGCTGGGCCGGACGCCCGGTTCTCCTCTGCGAGCAGACAGACCTTCGACACCCTGGGTGCTGAAGGTCCGGTACGCACGTGCGTGGGGTGCCGGTCGGCCGACCTGAGGTCGGTCCTGCTGAGGACGGTCGTCCGGACGGACGGCACGGGAGATCCCGTGCTGGTCGTCGACGAAGGCCGGAACCTGCCGGGCCGGGGGGCGTGGCTGCACCCCGATCTCCGTTGTCTCGAGCTTGCCGAACGCCGTCGGGCGTTCCCGCGGGCCCTGCGTACCGCAGGGCCGCTGGACGTCACGGCGGTCCAGGCTCACCTCGAGGCCGCAGAGCATCACCAGCGTCCGGGTCCGAACCCGGAAGCGTAGAACCGTCGACATGGGAAGCGGGTTTGAGAAGCCGATGGCTGCCCGATGAGCACGCACCGATGAGTACCCAGCGATGAGTACCCAGCACTAACGACGGTCCGACCCTGTCTTGGGCGGACCGAGACAGGAGAGATGTGGCTAAGGTCCGCGTCTACGAGCTCGCCAAAGAGCTCGGAGTGGAAAGCAAGACGATCATGAACAAGCTGGGCGAGCTCGGGGAGTTCGTCCGCTCGGCGTCCTCGACGATCGAGCCGCCGGTCGTGCGCAAGCTGCGCGACATGTACCCCGTGGGTGGTTCCGCCAACGGCGGTGCGGCTGCTGCGAAGGCAGCAGCCCCCAAGCCCGCTCCGGCGGCCCCAGCGGCTCCCGCCGCTCCCGTGCAGGCGACGCCGGCTCCCGCCGCTGCGTCCGCTCCGGCCGCCCCGTCGGCGCCCGCGCCGACGGCACCTGCCGCTGAGGCTCCCGCCGCGCCGGCTCCGGCCCCCGCGGCCCGTCCGGATGCTGCCGCTCCGGCGGCTCCGGCTGCTCCGGCCCGTCAGCAGGCTGCTCCCGGTGCACGTCCCGGCCCGCGTCCGGCGCCTGCGCCGGCCGCCGCCGCGCCGTCGCGCTCGGGTGGTCCGCGTCCGGGCAACAACCCGTTCGCGCCGTCGCAGGGCATGCCCCGCGGCGGCCAGGGTGGCCAGGGCGGTTCGCGCCCCGGTGGCCCGCGTCCGGGCAACAACCCCTTCGCCCCCTCGCAGGGCATGCCCCGTCCGGGCGAGCGTCGCACCGACGCCGCGGCTCCGGCTGCCGGCGCTCCCGCGGCGTCGAGCGAGCGCTCGGGCGGTCCCCGTCCGGGTGGTCCGCGTCCGAACCCGGGCATGATGCCCGGTCGCAGCGCGAGCGGCGTCGGTCGTCCCGGCGAGCGTCCGAGCCCGGGCGGTCGTCCCGGTGGCGGTGGCGGTCGTCCCGGCGGCGGTGGCGGCGGCGGTTTCGCCGGTCGTCCCGGTGGCGCCGGTGGCGGTGCTCCCGCGGGTGGCGGCGGCGGTTTCGCCGGTCGTCCCGGTGGTGGCGGCGGTCGTCCCGGTGGTGCCGGTCGTGGCAGCACGCAGGGTGCGTTCGGCCGGGCCGGAGGGCGCCCCGTGCGTGGACGCAAGTCCAAGCGCGCGAAGCGTCAGGAGTTCGAGCAGATGCAGGCCCCCTCGCTGGGTGGCGTGCAGGTCCCGCGCGGCAACGGCAAGACCGTCGTCCGCCTGCGTCACGGCTCCTCGCTCAACGACTTCGCGGACAAGATCGACGCCAACCCCGCCAGCCTGGTCACTGTGCTGTTCCACCTCGGTGAGATGGCGACCGCGACGCAGTCGCTCGACGAGGACACGTTCGGCACCCTCGCCCAGGAGCTCGGCTACCGGATCGAGATGGTCTCGGCCGAGGAGGAGGACCGCGAGCTGCTCGGGGCCTTCGACATCGACCTGGACGCGGAGCTCGCCGAAGAGGGCGACGACGACCTGGAGGCACGTCCGCCGGTCGTCACGGTCATGGGTCACGTCGACCACGGCAAGACCAAGCTCCTCGACGCGATCCGCAAGACGGACGTCGTCGCGGGCGAGGCCGGCGGCATCACCCAGCACATCGGCGCCTACCAGGTGCGGACCGTGCACGAGGGCGTCGACCGTCCGATCACGTTCATCGACACCCCGGGCCACGAGGCGTTCACCGCCATGCGTGCCCGTGGTGCGCAGGTCACCGACATCGCGATCCTCGTGGTGGCGGCCGACGACGGCGTGATGCCTCAGACCATCGAGGCGCTCAACCACGCCCAGGCGGCCGGTGTGCCGATCGTCGTGGCCGTGAACAAGGTGGACAAGGAGGGGGCCAACCCCTCGAAGATCCGCCAGCAGCTCACGGAGTACAACCTCGTGGCCGAGGAGTACGGCGGCGACACGATGTTCGTCGACGTCTCCGCCAAGGAGCGCATGGGCATCGACCAGCTGCTCGAGGCCGTGCTGCTCACGGCCGACGCCTCGCTCGACCTGCGGGCCAACCCCGACAAGGACGCGCGTGGTGTCGCGATCGAGGCCAACCTCGACAAGGGCCGCGGTGCCGTCGCGACGGTGCTGGTCCAGTCGGGGACGCTGCACGTCGGCGACGCGATCGTCGCCGGCACGGCGCACGGTCGTGTGCGGGCGATGTTCGACGAGCACGGCAACCCGCTGACCGAGGCGGGCCCGGCCCGTCCGGTCATGGTTCTCGGCCTCGCGTCGGTGCCGAGCGCCGGCGACACGTTCCTCGTGGCTCCGGACGAGCGCACCGCTCGTCAGATCGCCGAGAAGCGCGAGGCCGCAGAGCGGGCCGCGCTGCTCGCGAAGCGTCGCAAGCGCATCAGCCTCGAGGACTTCACGCAGGCGCTCCAGCAGGGCAAGGTCGAGACCCTCAACCTGGTCCTCAAGGGCGACGTCTCGGGTGCCGTCGAGGCCCTCGAGGACGCACTGCTCAAGATCGACGTGGGCGAAGAGGTCGACCTGCGTGTCATCCACCGCGGTGTCGGTGCGATCACGCAGAACGACGTCAACCTCGCGACGGTCGACAACGCGATCATCATCGGGTTCAACGTCAAGTACGCCGAGCGCGTCGAGGAGCTCGCCGACCGCGAGGGGGTGGACGTCCGGTTCTACTCGGTCATCTACCAGGCGATCGACGACGTCGAGGCAGCACTCAAGGGCATGCTCAAGCCCGAGTACGAGGAGGCGCAGCTCGGTACCGCCGAGGTGCGCGAGGTGTTCCGCTCCTCCAAGTTCGGCAACATCGCCGGTTCGCTGGTGCGCTCCGGAGAGATCCGGCGTAACACCAAGGCGCGTGTGCTGCGCAACGGCAAGGTCGTGGGCGACAACCTCACGATCGAGTCGCTCAAGCGGTTCAAGGACGACGCGACCGAGGTCCGCGAGGGTTACGAGTGCGGTATCGGGCTCGGCTCCTTCAACGACGTCGAGATCGGTGACGTCATCGAGACGTGGGAGCTGCGCGAGAAGCCTCGCAAGTAGCTGACGGACGCCAGGTGGCCCGTGCCCTCGGGTGCGGGCCACCTGGCGTCTGCGGACAACCTGCCCTCCGCGGAGGGCGCTCGACGAAGAAGGGCTGGGCATCATGGCTGATCAGGGTCGTGCGAGGAAGCTCGCCGAACGGATCCAGCAGATCGTCGCGCAGATGGTCGACACGCGGATCAAGGACCCCCGCCTGGGCTTCGTGACCATCACGGACGTCCGGGTCACGGGTGACCTGCAGAACGCGAGCGTGTTCTACACGGTCTACGGCGACGACGAGGCGCGGGCCGGTTCGGCCGCGGCGCTCGAGAGCGCCAAGGGGCTCATCCGCTCCGAGGTCGGCAAGCAGACGGGCGTGCGGCTCACGCCCACGCTCGAGTTCCACCTCGACGCGGTGCCCGAGACGGCCGCGCACCTCGACGCCGCGCTGCACGAGGCGGCACGTCGGGACGCCGAGGTCGCGGCGCTGGCCGCGGCCGCGCAGTACGCCGGTGACGCCGACCCCTACCGCAAGCCGGTCGAGGACGACGAGGAGAACGCGCGGGACGGGGATTGTCTTCCGCACTGAGCCCCCCCCCTGCGCTGACGTGCGCGGGGGCGGGCCTCGGTACGTGCGGCTCGGCGTGGTCCGCCTCAGGCGGCGGCCACCGGGAGCCGGCGGCCGCTCCAGCCCGGCATCGCGAGCGAGGCGATCGCTCCTGCGCCGACGATCGCCGCGCCGACGAGGAGCGCGACCTGCAGCCCGGCGTCGAAGCCCGTGGGGCTGATCGCGCCGCCCGCTCCCTGGAAGACCGCGACGATCACGGCGACGCCCAGGGCGACGCCGATCTCCCGGACCGTCGCGTTCGTCGAGCTGGCGGTGCCGTGGTCGTGCTCGGGCATCTCCGCGAGCACAGCGGTCGAGATCGGCGCGAACGTCAGGCCCATGCCGGTCCCGGCCAGGACGAGTCCAGGGATGAGCGTGGAGTAGCTCACGCTCGGGTCTGAGGCGAAGGCGAGCCACACGAGGCCGGCGACCTGGAGCACCAGCCCCGAGGTGAGCAGGACCCGCACGCCGACGCGGCTCGCGAGAAGGCCGGCGATCGGCGCGACGATCATCGGGGCGCCGGTCCACGGCAGCGTCCGCAGACCCGCCTCGAGCGGCGAGTACCCGAGCACCACCTGCATGTACTGCGCGAGGAGGAAGACGGCGCCGAACACCCCGATCGCGAACGCGAGCGAGACGATGTTCGCGACCGAGAAGCTGCGGATGCGGAACAGGCGCAGCGGCACGAGGGGGTGTGCGACGCGTGACTCGTGCGCGACGAACGCGGCGAGCAGCAGGCCCGACAGGACCAACGGTCCGACCACGCCGAACGAGCCCCACCCGTCGTCGTTGCCGTGCACGACGCCCCACACGAGCGCGAAGACGGCCGCTCCCACGAGGGCGAGCCCGCGGACGTCGAGGAGCTCGCGTCGACCGTAGGACTCCGGCAGGGCGCGCAGGACCAGCGGGATCGAGACGACCGCGATCGGGACGTTGATCCAGAAGATGGCCTGCCAGGAGATGCCGTCGACGACCGCGCCACCGATGACAGGGCCGAGCGCGACCCCGAGCCCTGAGATGCCGCCCCAGATGCCGATGGCCATGGCGCGCCGGGCAGGTGGCACGGCGGAGGCGAGCAGCGTGAGCGACAGAGGCATGATCGCGGCCGCGCCGACCCCTTGCACGGTGCGGGCGGCGATGAGCGCCCCGGCGGTCGTCGCGAGCGCCGAGGCGATCGAGGCGAGCGCGAACACGACGATGCCGGCGAGGAAGATCCGGCGGCGTCCCCACCTGTCGCCGAGCGTGGCCGCAGCGATCATCCCCGTGGCGAACGTCAGCGTGAAGGAATTGACCATCCACTGGAGCTGGTCGAGGGACGCGCCCAGCTCGACCCGGAGCACCGGCAGCGCCATCGTCATCACGAGGTTGTCGAGCGAGGCCATGAACATCGGGATCGAGGCGGCGGCGACGGCGAGGACGAGCCCCGTCGTCGACCCCCGGGGGCGGCGGGCAGGGCGGGGCGGTGCGGCGGTCGAGCTCGGGGACGTGACGGTCATCGAGGGCCTCCATGGCGATCGGTAAGCATTGACTGATTACTAACCCGACGATAGATATCGGCTGATAACCTGTCAACATGGCACCGTCCGCACCACGCATGACCGGCGAGGCCCGACGTGAGCAGATCCTCGACGCGGCCCTGGCGGTCTTCGCCGAGGGCGGCTACGACGGGACCACGACCGACCAGGTCGCACGCGCGGCCGGGGTCTCCCAGCCGTACGTCGTCCGGCTGTTCGGGTCCAAGCAGGAGCTCTTCCGCGAGCTGTACGCCACCTCGTGCGAGAGCATCCTCGACACGTTCACGGCCGTGCCGGCGGGACCGGACGCCGACCAGCGGATGGCGGGGGCCTACGTCGAGCTGCTGTCCGACCGCAACCTTCAGCGTCTGGTGATGCACGGCTTCACCAGCACCGACCCCGAGGTGTCGCGCCTCGCCCGGCACACGCTGGCCCAGGTGTTCCGGCTCTACCGGGAGCGGACCGGCGCGGACGAGGACGCGGCCCGCGACTTCCTCGCGCAGGGCATGCTCATCAACATCCTGCTCTCGACCGACGCGCCCGCGCACAGCGGTGAGGATCCCGTGATGGACCTGCTCGTGCGGTGCGCCGTGACCGACGAGCTGGCCTACGTCCTGGGCACCCAGGACGCCCCCGCACCGACCTCCGCCGCAGACAGGACCACCCTCGCGTGACCCGCACCGATCCCGCCACCCGCCCGCCCCGTCGTCCCACCGCCTCCGACGGGCTGCTCGTCGTCGACAAGCCTGCTGGCTGGACCAGCCACGACGTCGTCGCCCGGGTGCGCCACCTGGCCGGGACGCGCAAGGTCGGGCATGCCGGGACCCTCGACCCGATGGCCACCGGCGTCCTGGTGCTCGGTGTCGGACGTGCCACCCGGCTGCTCACCTACGTCGTGGGTGCTGACAAGGAGTACGTCGCGACGATCCGGCTGGGCGAGAGCACCACGACCGACGACGCCGAGGGCGAGAGCCTGGCCCGCGCAGACGCGTCAGGCGTGTCGCGCACGGAGATCGAGGTCGGCATCACGGCCCTCACCGGCGAGATCCTGCAGGTCCCCAGCTCGGTGAGCGCGATCAAGATCGACGGCGAACGGGCCTACGCTCGCGTCCGGGCGGGGGAGACGGTCGAGCTCGCGGCCCGCCCGGTCACGGTGAGCAGGTTCACGCTCGACGCGGTCCGGCCCGTCCCCGCAGGCACCGACGGGCCTGCGGCTCTCGACCTCGACGTGACGGTGGTCTGCTCGTCGGGCACCTACATCCGGGCGCTGGCGCGGGACCTGGGCGCGCGGCTCGGCGTCGGCGGGCACCTCACCGCGCTGCGCCGCACCCGCGTGGGCGGGTACCCGATCGCGATCGCACGCACGCTCGACGAGCTCGCCGAGTGGCCGGCGGACACCCCGCTGGACGTCCTCCCGCTCGCCGACGCCGCCCGGGCCACGTTCCCGGTCCGCGACCTGACCCCGGCCGAGGCGACCGCGCTGTCGTTCGGCAAGCGCATCGACGCGGACACCGTGCGGTCCGAGCCAGGACCCGTCGCCGCCCTCGCGCCGGACGGCGAGCTCGTCGCCCTGCTCGAGACCCGCGGCGCGCACGCGTGCCCGACGCTCGTGTTCGCGCCCGCGTGAGGTGACCCGTCACACGACCGGGACGCCCGGCTCCTCCGGGCCCCCCGGGTCGAGCAGGTAGCGCAGCACGGCGGTGAGCGACAGGCCGTCGCCCAGGGCCCCCTCGAGCACCATCCGGCGCACCTGGTCCAGCGGGACCCACTCGACGCGCTCGGCCTCGCTCGGGTCCGACGGCGGCCCCTCGTGCGTGGCGCCGTCGGCGACGAACACGTGGAACGTCTGGTCGCTCGACCCGTTCGACGGGTGGTACGTGAGCAGGTGGCGCAGGGGACCGGGCCGCCAGCCCGTCTCCTCGAGCACCTCGCGCGCCGCGGCCTGCGCCGGTGTCTCGCCCGGGTCGATCCGGCCCGCCGGGACCTCCCAGCCCCACGTGTCGGTGATGAAGCGGTGCCGCCACAGCAGCAGCAGCCCGCGCCGCGGGTCGTGCACGAGCGTGCCCGAGGCCCCCGTGGGCATCCGCACGACGTGGTGCTCGATCCGGCCCTGCCCGGGCACGTCCACGTCCACGAGCGCGAGGCGCACCCACGGGCTGTCGTAGAGGGTCCGCTCGCCGAACGTCTGCCACCGCATGGGCTGACCCTACGGCGCGCGCCGCTCCGCGTGCAGGGTCCGGCGCCGGGCGTGGCAGGCTTTGTCCCGGCGTCCATGACGTCACGCCCGAGAACCCCTGAGGAGAGCACGTGCACCGCTGGACCGACCTTGCCGACGTCCCGGACGGCTTCGGGCCGTCGGTGGTCACGCTCGGCAACTTCGACGGGGTGCACCGGGGGCACGTGGGCGTCCTGACGCGCATGGTGGCCGACGCCCGCGCCGTGGGCGCACAGGCCGTCGCCGTGACGTTCTCGCCGCACCCGCAGCAGGTGCACCGGCCCGCCGAGGCCCCGCCGCTGCTGACCGGCGACGCCGACCGGCTCGAGCTGCTCGCCGAGACCGGGCTCGACGCCGTGCTGATGCTCGAGTACACCCTCGACTTCGCCCGCCAGTCGCCCGAGCAGTTCGTCGAGCGGTACCTGGTCCGTGCGCTCGGCGCCCGCACCGTCGTGGTCGGGCGGGACGTGCGCTTCGGGTGGGGCAACGAGGGGGACCTGTCCACGATGGTCGCGCTCGGCGAGCGGTACGGCTTCGGCGTCGAGGTCATCGAGGACGTCACGCCCGGTGACGCCGCGGGGGAGCCGCCTGCGGGCACCGCACCCGCGCACCTCGCCGACCCGTTGCGTCGACGCTGGTCCTCGACCTGGGTGCGCGAGCTGCTCGAGGTGGGCGACGTGCGCCAGGCGGCACGTGTGCTCGGACGGCCGCACCGGGTGCGGGGCGTCGTGGTGCACGGCGACGCGCGCGGACGCGAGCTGGGGTTCCCCACGGCCAACCTCTCGCCCGACGCCGCGGGCATGGTCCCCGCCGACGGCGTGTACGCGGGCTGGCTGCGCCGGACCGCGCTGCCCGCGGGCGCGGCCGACCGGGTGCTGCCCGCAGCGATCTCGATCGGCACCAACCCCACGTTCGAGGGGCTGAACCGCCGCGTCGAGGCCTACGTGCTCGACCGCACCGACCTCGACCTGTACGGCGAGGAGGTCGTGCTCGAGATCGTCGAGCGGCTGCGCCCGACGCTGCGCTTCGACGGGGTCGACGCGCTCGTGGCGCAGATGCACGACGACGTGGCGCGCGTGCGCGAGGTCCTGGTCGGCGTCACCGACGCACCCTGACCTCGGTCGGGTGCCGCTCAGGGCGTCCCGCCTGGTAGCATCACAGGGCCGTCAGAACGGCCGCGGACCGAGAGCGCCCGGGTGGACATGCCCCGGAGCACCGCGCAACGAGTACATCTGGAGAACCGTGCCCCTCGACAGTGCCATCAAGCAGTCCATCATGACCGAGTACGCCACCCACGAGGGTGACACCGGCTCCCCCGAGGTCCAGATCGCGATGCTGACGCAGCGCATCAAGGACCTCACCGAGCACCTCAAGACGCACAAGCACGACCACCACAGCCGGCGTGGCCTGCTGCTGCTGGTCGGCCAGCGTCGTCGCCTTCTCGGCTACCTGCAGAAGGTCGACATCAACCGCTACCGCAGCCTGATCGAGCGGCTCGGCCTGCGCCGCTGACGCTCGTGACCAGCCCGGACCCAGGAGGGTCCGGGCTGGTCCCGCGTCGGGCCCGGTAGCACGCCCGACGCCGCACGTGACACCCACTGCGCCGCCCGGCTCGTCCGGTCCTCGGTAGTGGCCTCCGGAAGCAGGTGTCTCCGGGAGCCTCGATCGAAGACCGCCGTGATCCCGGCAGGCGCTCGTTCGAGACGAAGGAGGGCACCCGTGGAGGGTCCCGAGATCCAGTTCGCCGAGGCAGTGATCGACAACGGTCGCTTCGGCACCCGCACCATCCGCTTCGAGACCGGCCGCATCGCGCGCCAGGCGGCCGGCGCAGCCGTCGCCTACCTCGACGGCGAGACCACGCTGCTGTCGGCCACCACGGCCGGCAAGCACCCGAAGGAGCAGTTCGACTTCTTCCCGCTGACGATCGACGTCGAGGAGCGGCAGTACGCCGCGGGCAAGATCCCCGGCTCGTTCTTCCGCCGTGAGGGTCGTCCCTCGACCGAGGCGATCCTCGCCTGCCGCCTGGTGGACCGCCCGCTGCGCCCCCTGTTCATCAAGGGTCTGCGCAACGAGGTCCAGGTCGTCATCACCGTCCTGTCGATCCACCCGGACGACGCGTACGACGTGCTCGCGATCAACGCGGCGTCGATGTCGACGCAGATCTCGGGGCTGCCGTTCTCGGGTCCCGTCGGTGCCGTGCGCATCGCGCTCGTCGACGGCCAGTGGATCGCGTTCCCGCGCTACTCCGAGCGCTCGCGCGCCACGTTCGACATGGTCGTCGCCGGCCGTGTCGTCGGTGACGACGTCGCGATCGCGATGATCGAGGCCGAGGCGCCCGAGAACTCCTGGAACATCATCAAGAACGAGGGCGGCACCGCCCCGACCGAAGAGGTCGTCGCCGAGGGCCTCGAGGCCTCGAAGCCGTTCATCAAGGTGCTCGTCGAGGCGCAGACCGCCCTCGCCGCGAAGGCCGCCAAGGAGACCCAGGTCTTCCCGGTCTTCCCCGAGTACCTCCCGGACGCCTACGAGGCCGTCGCCGCGATCGCCGAGGCCCCGCTGGGCGCGGCGCTGACCATCGCGGACAAGCACGACCGCGAGGAGCGCCTCGACGAGGTCAAGGCCGACGCGATCGAGCGCCTGTCGGGCGACTTCGCCGGTCGCGAGAAGGAGCTGTCCGCGGCGATCCGCGCGATCACCAAGAAGCTCATCCGCCAGCGCATCCTCACGGACGGCTTCCGCATCGACGGCCGCGGCCTGCGCGACATCCGCACGCTCTCGGCCGAGGTCGAGGTCCTGCCCCGCGTGCACGGCTCCGCGATCTTCGAGCGCGGCGAGACGCAGATCCTCGGCGTCACGACGCTCAACATGCTCCGCATGGAGCAGCAGCTCGACACGCTCTCCCCGGAGACGCGCAAGCGCTACATGCACAACTACAACTTCCCGCCCTACTCGACGGGTGAGACGGGTCGCGTCGGTTCGCCGAAGCGTCGCGAGATCGGCCACGGCGCCCTCGCTGAGCGCGCGATCATGCCCGTCCTGCCGAGCCGCGAGGAGTTCCCCTACGCGATCCGCCAGGTCTCCGAGGCGCTGAGCTCCAACGGCTCGACGTCCATGGGCTCGGTCTGCGCCTCGACCCTCTCGCTGCTCAACGCCGGTGTGCCGCTGCGCGCCCCCGTTGCGGGCATCGCGATGGGCCTCGTCTCCGACACGGTCGACGGCGAGACCCGCTACGCGGCGCTGACCGACATCCTGGGTGCCGAGGACGCGTTCGGCGACATGGACTTCAAGGTCGCCGGCACGCGCGAGTTCGTCACCGCGATCCAGCTCGACACCAAGCTCGACGGCATCCCCGCCTCGGTGCTCGGTGGCGCGCTGACGCAGGCGAAGGAGGCTCGCCTGGCGATCCTCGACGTCATCAACGAGGCGATCGACGTCCCCGACGAGATGTCGCCGTTCGCACCGCGCGTCATCTCGGTGCAGGTCCCGGTCGACAAGATCGGCGAGGTCATCGGGCCGAAGGGCAAGATGATCAACCAGATCCAGGCCGAGACCGGTGCCGACATCTCGATCGAGGACGACGGCACGGTCTACATCGGCGCCACCGACGGTCCGTCGGCGGAGGCCGCGCGTGCGGCGATCAACGCGATCGCCAACCCGCACATGCCCGAGATCGGCGAGCGCTTCGTGGGCACCGTGGTCAAGACCACGACCTTCGGCGCGTTCATCTCGCTCTCGCCGGGCAAGGACGGTCTGCTGCACATCTCGCAGATCCGCAAGCTCGTCGGCGGCAAGCGTGTCGAGAACGTCGAGGACGTCCTCGGGGTGGGTCAGAAGGTCCAGGTCGAGATCGGCGAGATCGACCCGCGCGGCAAGCTGTCGCTGCACGCGGTGATCGACGAGTCCGCCGAGGGCTCCGAGGCAGCGGCCGACTCCAGCGCGGCCGACGCCTGACGTGCCTCTGGACCTCCCGCTCGTCGGCCCGGGTGAACCGGGCAGCGAGCTGACCGCCGGGCAGGACGGCGGCGCACTCGTGCGTCGCTCGGTCCTGCCCGGCGGGGTCCGCGTGCTCACCGAGCACATGCCGGGCCTGCGCTCGGCGACGGTGGGCGCCTGGGTCGGGGTGGGATCGCGCGACGAGCGCGACGGCCACCACGGCTCGACGCACTTCCTCGAGCACCTGCTCTTCAAGGGCACCGCGCGCCGCAGCGCGATGGACATCGCCGAGGCGTTCGACGAGGTGGGCGGCGAGGCCAACGCCTCGACCGGCAAGGAGCACACCTGCTACTACGCCCGGGTCCTGGACTCGGACCTGCCGATGGCCGTCGACGTCATCGCCGACATGGTCACCTCGGCGCGCCTGGACACGGGCGAGCTCGAGACCGAGCGCGGGGTCATCCTCGAAGAGCTCGCGATGAACGACGACGACCCGAGCGACGTCGTCCACGAGCTGTTCTCGACAGCCGTGCTCGGCACGCACCCTCTCGGGCGTCCGATCGGCGGCACCCCCGACACGATCCGTGCCGTCCCGCGTGACGCCGTGTGGGAGCACTACCGCGAGCACTACCGTCCGTCGACGCTCGTCGTGACGGCAGCCGGGGGAGTCGACCACGACGACCTGTGCGCGCAGGTCGAGAAGGCCTTGATCGACGGTGGCTGGGACCTGACCGCGCAGCGGCCCGGGGCTCGTCGCGACGTCGGCGGCACACCCGACGGGGTGCCGCACGAGGGTGTCGAGACCACCGTCCACCGCGCGACCGAGCAGGCCAACGTCATCATCGGCGGCACCGGCCTGACAGCGACGGACCCGCGGCGTTTCACGCTGTCGGTGCTCAACGCCGTGCTCGGCGGCGGCATGTCCTCGCGGCTCTTCCAGGAGATCCGCGAGAAGCGTGGGCTGGCCTACTCGACCTACTCGTTCGCCTCGGGTCACGCCGACACCGGCATCTTCGGGTTGTACGCGGGCTGCACGCCCGCCAAGGTCGACCAGGTCGTCGAGCTGCTCATCTCCGAGTGGGAGCGCCTGGCCGACGGCGGCATCTCGCAGGCGGAGCTGGAGCGGTCGATCGGGCAGCTGTCAGGCAGCCTCGTGCTCGGCATGGAGGACACCGGGTCGCGCATGAGCCGGCTCGGCAAGTCTGAGCTGGTGCACGGCGAGCTGCTGTCGCTCGACGACACGCTCGACCGTATCCGGGCCGTCACCGCGACCGACGTGCAGGAGCTCGCGGCCGAGCTCGCGGCGCGTCCGCGCTCGATGGTGCGCATCGGCCCCTTCGGCGGCTGAGCCCCTGGGGGCCGAGCCCGCCAGACGAACGAACGACCGCAGGGCCGTCCTCCTTTGGGGGGCGGCCCTGCGGTCGTTCGTACCGATCGGTGACACCGCCGAGCGCACCGACGATGATGGGGGGATGAGCCCCAGCGTGCTCGAGTACCGACGGTTCGCGCCGCCCGCCGCCGCAGCCTGGTTCGTCGAGCACCTGTGGGTCGTGCGCACCCCGGGCGACGCGCCCCGGGTGCTCGAGGTCTTCCTCCCGAACGGTCGCCCCTCCGTCCTCGTGCGCCTGGGCGCCCTCGGCACCCGGATCGATCCGGTCACGGGCGCCCGGACGGCCGACGACAGCGGGGTCGTCGGGATCGCCGTCGACCCGCACGTGGTCGAGCTGGCCCCGGGGTCGGCGTTCGTCGGCGCCCAGCTCGCCCCCTACGGCCTGGCCGCGCTGAGCCCCGACCGGCTGCTGGTCGACGAGTCGGCCCCGCTTACGCACGTGCTCCCGCCGGCGGTCGCGGCGCGGCTCGCGGGACGGCTCGCGGGGCTCGACGACGCGCAGGCCGTCGCGGTGCTGGGTGGCGAGCTCGCCGCGGGCGTGCGCCGCCGCACGCCGCCCGAGCGGCTCGACCTGCTCGAGACGCTCATGGCGGTCATCGACTCCCAGCGGGGCCTGGTGCGCGCGATCGACCTGGCCCGGGCCGGGGGCGTGTCGATCGCGGCGCTGCACCGGTGCTGCGTCGAGGAGATGGGGGTGCAGCCGGTCACGTTCCTGCGGGCCACCCGGTTCTTCTACTTCGTCGGTGAGCTCGCCGGCGCACCCCCGTGGCCCGCGGCGACCGTGCTGTCCGCGATGCGCACCTACGTCGCGACCGAGCCCGCGCCCCGTGAGCTCGAGCGGTTCACGGGGCTCAGTCCCGCGCAGCACCGGCTCGCGCTGCACGGCATCGAGGAGCTGCTCGCGTCGGCGACCCGCTGACCGGTCTTGCGCCGGGCGCCCGCTACGCTCGGGGAGTGAGCGAGCGGATCAAGGTGGCAGTCCTCGGCGCGGCCGGACGGATGGGGTCGACCGTCGTGGAGGCCGTCGAGGCAGCCCCGGACCTCGAGCTCGTGGCGGCGCTCGACGCGCACCACGACGTCGCGGAGCTGGTGGGCAGCGGGGCCCAGGTCGCTGTCGACTTCACCGTCCCGTCGGCCACCGAGGCGAACGTGCTGGCCCTGGTCGACGCGGGGATCCACGCCGTGGTCGGCACCACCGGGTGGAGCGAGGAGTCGCTCGGGCGGGTGCGCGACCGCCTCACCGACCAACCGGGCGTCGGCGTGCTCATCGCCCCCAACTTCGCGCTCGGCGCGGTGCTGGCCATGACCTTCGCGGCCCGGGCCGCCCGCTACTTCGAGTCGGTCGAGGTCGTCGAGCTGCACCACCCCGAGAAGGTCGATGCGCCGTCGGGCACCGCACGGCACACAGCCGAGGCGATCGCCCGGTCGCGGGCCGCCGCGGGGCTCGGCGTGAGCCCGGATGCCACGACCACCGCCCTCGACGGTGCGCGGGGAGCGGACGTCGAGGGTGTGCGGGTGCACGCGGTGCGGCTGCGCGGACTGGTGGCCCACGAGGAGATCCTGCTGGGCAACCCGGGGGAGATGCTCACGATCCGCCACGACTCGTTCGACCGCGTGAGCTTCATGCCGGGTGTGCTGCTCGGGGTGCGTGAGGTCGGCCGGCGTCCCGGACTGACCGTCGGCCTCGAGCACGTGCTGGACCTGGGGTGAGCGGCGTGGCCCGTCCCGCCGGTGCTCGGACCCGGCGCAGGTCCCTCGTCGCGGCGGTGGCCCTGACGGCTCTGCTCGCGCTGTACCTGTGGGTCGTCACCGCCCGCGCGCTGGCGCTGCTGCGCACCGGCGAGCCCGTCGCGATCGGTCTGGGTGCCGCGATCCTCGTGCTGCCGGTCCTGGCGGTGTGGGCGATCGGCCGCGAGTGGCGCCTCGCCCTCGAGGTGCAGGCGATGGCCGACGAGCTCGCCGAGGCGGGCCGCCTGCCCCTCGACGACCTGCCGCGCTCGCCGGGCGGCCGCATCGACCGTGCGGCCGCGACCGACGCGTTCGCCGCGGCGCGCGCCGAGGCCGAGCAGTCGCCCGACGACTGGGGCACCTGGTACCGGCTGGCGTTCGCCTACGACGCCGCGGGCGACCGACGGCGCGCCCGCGAGGCGCTGCGCATCGCGGCGCGCCTGCACCGCGCCTGACTGCACCGAAAGCGGCCCATGGGCAGACCTGCTGCTCTAGCCTGGCGGCACATGAGCCGCCCGAGCAGCCGCCGTCGTGCCATCGTGCTCGCGGCGGCCCTGGTCGGCGGCTCAGCCGACATCCTGGACTTCCTGCTGCCGCTGTGGGCCGGGGCCGAGCTGGGCGCGACACCGGCGCAGATCGGCACGCTGGTGTCGCTCGAGCTGGTGTGCTCCTTCGCGGCGCGACCGCTCGCCGGTCAGCTGACCGACAGCCGGGAGCGCACCCGGGTCGCCGCAACCGGGGCGCTGCTCTACGGGCTCGGCTGCCTGGGGTACGCGGTCGCGCCCGGGCTCGCCGTCGCGCTGCTCGCGGCGGCGGCGACCGGTGTCGGCGGCGCGCTGCTCTGGGTCGCGGTGCGGGCTATGACCGCCGAGCACCATGCCCAGGACGACGCGGCGTTCGCCCGGCTGTTCTCGGCGGTGGCGCTCGCGAGCTGGCTGTACTGGTTCCCGGCCATCGTGCTGCTGCCGGCGGTCGGCTACCGCGGGGTGTTCGTGGGGCTGGGGACGACGTGCCTGTTCGGGGCGGCGGCGCTGCTCACGGCGGTGGGGGTGCCGCGGAGGTCAGTGGCCGACGGGCCGAGCGGATCTGCCCGGGACGACGTGCGACGGCTGGCCCCGCTGCTCGGGGTGGTCGCGCTGACGAACGTCGCGGAGTCCGGCGTCGGCCTGCTCCTGCTGCTGCACCTGCAGGGCGCTTTCGACCTCGAGGTCTACCAGATCGCCCTGGTCTTCCTGCCTGGCGGCATCGCCCTGACCGTCCTGCCGCGGCCGCTGCACCGGCTGACCGTCCGGTGGGGCCGGCGCACGGTGTACGCGGCGGCGACGGCAGCGTCGGCGGTGTTCGCGGCGAGCCTGGCGGCCGCGCCCGGCCCGGGAGTGATCGCCGGGCTGTGGGTGCTGACGAGTGCGGCGTGGGCGGCGCTGATCCCGATCCACGACGCGGCGGTCGCGGAGCTGAGCATGGCCGAGCGCACCGGGCGGGGGATGAGCCTGCTGGGCAACGCCGGGCTGGCGGGCGGTGCTGTCGGCTCCGCGGCGGCGGGTGCGCTGTACGGGGCCACGTCGTTGGCGGTGGTCTGCGCTGTGCTCGCGGGGCTGCTCGTGCTCGGGGCCGCGGCGGGACCGTGGGCGCTGCGCCGGATCGGGCTGCAGGACCGGCCGATGGTGATCGCCGCGCCCGCCAGGGCCACGGAGGCGTGAGCGTGCGCTGTCGCCCGGCGCCCTAGTTCTTCGTGCAGCCGTGCGGCGAGAAGGGCCACACCCTAGATCGTGGCGCTCCACCGGTGCTCGGCGACGGTGCGGGGCTTGCCGTCGGGACCGGTGCCGGTCGCGAGCTCGCGTACGACGTCTTCGGAGCCGAAGCCGGCCGACGACAGGAACTGGGCCCGTCCGGTGTCGCCGTCGAGGACCCAGGTGCGCGCGTACGTGGCGCCGTCCTCGCGCAGCAGGTCCACCGCGGCCGCGAGCAGCCGCGAGCCGTGCCCTGAGCGCTGCACCACGGGGGCGACCTCGAGCGAGAGGATCTCGCCGCCGGGGGCGTCGAGCGGGGCGTCCTCGGGGGCGGGCAGCGGCGCGACGGCCGCGAAGCCGACGACGTCGGGGCCGTCGCACGCGACCAGCACGCGGTAGCCCGGGCCGGGCGGAGCCGTGATGGCCCGCGCCCAGCGCTCGGCGATGGCCGAACCGTCGAGGCCCGCGAGCACCTCGGCGCCGATCTCGGGCGTGTGCACCGAGCGCCAGGCCGCGAGCTGCACGTCGGTGATCGCGAGCTCGTCGCCCGGCACGGCGGGACGGACCGAGACGTCTGCGTGCTCGCTGAACATGGCCATCAGACGACCGCCGAGATCCGCGTGCTCACGGGCCAGACCGGGCTGGTCGTGGTTGAGGCACGAGAGGAAGGAACGAGCAGGTCGCCGAGGTTGGCGTGGGGCGAGCGCGAGGCCACGAGGTCTCCGGGTGGTGGTGCCGACAGGGCTCAGCGAGGGTACCAACCGCATGTCCGTGCGGCCGCGGTCACGTGACCGAGTCCCAGTGTCGGTCTCCCGACGGGTCAGGGCATGCCGAACGCACGGAGCACGGCGGCGGTCACCGCCGCGACCGCGACCACGACGACGAACGGGGCGCGCAGGACGAGTGCGAGCGCGGCGGCGGCGAGCGCAGGGATCCGGGCGTCGAGCACCAGGGCGGTGCCGGACGTGAACGTCTGCACGGCGACGAGCGCCGCCAGCAGCGACACGGTCACGAGCTGGGCGGTGCGGGCCACCCGCTCCTCCGCGAGCCACCGGGTGGGGACGAGGTGGCCCGCGAGCTTGATCGCGAAGCTCACCGCCCCGGCGGCCAGCACCGCGAGCCACACGAGGGCGTGGCGGCTCATCGTGCGCTCCGCGGCGTGCGGGTCCAGCCGACGGCGATGGCGACGAGGGCCGCCGCGAGCACCGGGAGCCCCGGGGGGACGAGCGGTGTGAGGGCGAGCGCGACGACGACGGCCGCGCCGGCGACCGCCTGCGCGGTGCGGGACGCGAGCCGCGGCCACAGCAGGGCCAGGAACGCGGCGCCCGCGGCGGCGTCGAGCCCGTAGCGACGCGGGTCGCCGAGCGCGTCGCCGAGCAGCCCGCCCGCCAGGGTGGACACGTTCCACAGCACGAAGACGCCCACACCCGTCCACCAGAACGCCGTGCGCCCGACGGCGAGCGTGGGCTGCGCGGTGGTGACCGCTGTCGACTCGTCGATCGTCAGCTGGGCGGCGAGCGCCCGCCGGGCACCGCGCACCCCGAGGTACGGGGTGACCAGCGGGCCGTACAGGCCGTTGCGGGCACCGAGCAGCCCGGCGGTGGCGACGGCGGCCACGGGGGCACCGCCCGCCCCGATCACACCGATGAAGGCGAACTGCGAGCCGCCCGAGAACACGAGCAGGCTCAGCGCGAGGGTCTGGGGCAGGTCGAGGCCCGCGGTGACGGCCAGGGCCCCGAAGGAGATGCCGTACAGGCCCGTCGCGAGCGACACCGACACCGCCTGCTGGATCGCCGCCCGTCGCTGGTCGTCCGACATGCCGTCACTGTGGCACAGCGGCCGACGTGACCGGGGCCACCGTCCGACGGCGGGTCCGTGCACCGTCGTGGCCGGTCAGAGGGCGATGTAGCGCTGCTCCAGGTACTCCTCGATGCCGGCCTCGCCGCCCTCACGGCCGAGCCCCGACCACTTGACCCCGCCGAACGGCGCGCTCGCGTCGGAGACCAGGCCCCGGTTGATCCCGAGCATCCCCGTCTCGACCTGCTCGGCGAGCCGCATCACACGGCCCACGTCCCGCGTGTACGCGTAGGCCACGAGCCCGAACTCGCTCGCGTTGGCGAGCTCGAGCGCCTCGCGCTCGTCGCCGAACGTGGTGAGGGGGGCGACGGGACCGAACGTCTCCTCGCGGATCGCGAGGGCGTCGGGGGCCACGTCGGCGAGGACCGTCGGCGCGAAGAAGTGACCGGCGCGCTGCGGGCGCTCGCCGCCCACGAGCACCCGGGCGCCGCGGTCGACCGCGTCGGCGACGACCCGCTCGACGTTGTCGACCGCCGCCGCCTCGATGAGCGGGCCCACCGTCGTGCCCGCGTCGGCCCCGTGACCGACGACGAGCCCGCGGAAGCGCGCGGCCAGCGCGTTGCCGAACTCGTCCGCGACCGACTCGTGGACCAGGAACCGGTTGGCCGCGACGCAGGTCTGGCCCGCGTTGCGCATCTTGGCGGCCAGCGCCCCCTCGACCGCCGCGGGGATGTCGGCGTCCTCGAAGACCAGGAAGGGTGCGTTGCCGCCGAGCTCCATCGACGTGCGCAGGATGTTCTCGGCCGAGGACCGCAGCAGCACGCGGCCCACCTCGGTGGACCCCGTGAACGAGAGCTTGCGCAGCCGAGGGTCGGCGATGACGGGCGCGGTGAGCGTGCTCGAGGACGACGTGGGCACCACGTTGATGACCCCGGTCGGCAGGCCGTGCGCCTCGAGCTCGGCACGCACGATCTCCGCGAAGTAGGCGGTGGTCAGCGGCGTGAGCTGCGCGGGCTTGATGACCACGGGGCACCCGGCGGCGAGCGCGGGCGCCACCTTGCGCGTGATCATCGCGATCGGGAAGTTCCACGGGGTGATGAGCAGCGCCGGGCCGACCGGGCGGCTCAGGACGAGCTGGTGGTGGGTGCCCGCGGGGGCCGTCCGCGCCAGGCCGGGCAGGCGGACCGCCTGCTCGGAGTACCAGCGCAGGTACTCAGCGGCGTACGCGACCTCGGCGCGCGCCTCGGCGAGCGGCTTGCCGCCCTCGGCGGTGACGAGCGCGGCGACGTCCTCGCTGCGTGCCGTCAGTGCGTCGAACACCGAGCGCAGCAGCTCGGCGCGGGCCCGGGGAGCGACGGCCGCCCACTCGTCGGCGACGTCGGCCGCGGCGGTCAGGGCGGCGAGCCCGTCGGCCGGGCCCGCGTCCTCGACGTCGAAGAGGACCTCGGTCGTGGCCGGGTCCTCGACCGCGAACGTCCGTCCGGTCGAGGCCCGCTGCCAGCTCCCACCGATGAGCAGGCCGGTCGGGACGTGCGCGGCGACGGTGGGGGGGAGGTGCGGTGTCGGCATCCGTCCAGTGTGGCGTGCGCGTCGTCGCCGTGCACAGGGTTCGGCGCGGGTGCCGGGCCGGTGACCGACCGCTCGTGGGTCGGGGCGGGTCGGGGCTCAGATCCGCGCTGGCTACCATGGCGCCATGACGCCACCGGTCGCGCACGATGCCACTGACCCCACGCGCGGCGCGGTACCCGCGGTGCCCACCCCGTACGAGGACCTGCTGCGACTCGTGCTCGAGACCGGCACGCCCAAGGGTGACCGCACCGGGACGGGCACCCGGAGCGTGTTCGGCCACCAGATGCGGTTCGACCTGTCGGCGGGCTTCCCGCTCGTGACGACCAAGCGCGTGCACCTGAAGTCGATCGCCTACGAGCTGCTGTGGTTCCTGCGCGGCGACTCGAACGTCGGGTGGCTGCGCGAGCACGGCGTGAAGATCTGGGACGAGTGGGCCGACGAGGACGGCGAGCTGGGCCCGGTGTACGGGGTGCAGTGGCGTTCGTGGCCCACGCCCGACGGCGGGCACGTCGACCAGATCGCGCGCGTCGTCGAGGACCTGCGGCGCGACCCCGACTCACGACGGCACATCGTCTCGGCGTGGAACGTCGCCGACATCCCGTCGATGGCGCTGGCCCCGTGCCACGCGTTCTTCCAGTTCTACGTGGCCGACGGGCGCCTGTCGTGCCAGCTGTACCAGCGCAGCGCGGACCTGTTCCTGGGCGTGCCGTTCAACATCGCGTCGTACGCGCTGCTCACGCACATGGTCGCGCAGCAGGCCGGGCTCGAGGTCGGGGACTTCGTCTGGACGGGCGGCGACTGCCACATCTACGACAACCACGTCGAGCAGGTGCGCGAGCAGCTCACGCGCGAGCCGTACCCGTACCCGACGCTGCACCTGCGCAAGGCGGCGTCGATCTTCGACTACGCCTACGAGGACATCGAGGTGGTCGGCTACCGCCACCACCCCACCATCAAGGCCCCGATCGCGGTCTGAGCCGATGAGCAGCCTCGCCCTCGTGTGGGCCCAGTCGCCCGATCGCGTCATCGGCCGGAACGGCGCCCTGCCGTGGCGGGTGCCCGAGGACATGGCGCACTTCCGTGCGCTCACCTCGGGGCACCCCGTGCTCATGGGGCGCGCGACCTGGGAGTCGCTGCCGGCCCGGTTCCGCCCGCTGCCCGGCCGCGACAACCTCGTCCTGAGCCGCACCCCCGGGTACGCGGCGGACGGCGCGCGGGTGCTGGCCTCGCTCGACGACGCGCTCGTGCTCGTGGACGGCCGGGATGCCTGGGTGATCGGCGGGGGAGCGCTCTACGCGAGCGCGCTCGAGCACGCCGACCGGCTCGAGGTCACCGAGGTCGACGTGCACGTCGAGGGCGACGCGTTCGCCCCCGAGATCGACCCCGCCGTGTGGACCCGCACGGCCACCGACCCGGCCGAGGGCTGGCACACGTCGGACGCCGACGGGGTGCGCTTCCGGTTCGTGACGTACGCGCGGGCAGCCGGGTAGACGGTGCCCGGGGAGCGGGCGTGTGCACGTCGCGGCGTCTCGGGACGGTAGTTTGGGGGCATGCCTCCCGTCAGCACCCCCGCGCGCCCGTTCGGCGCGGTGCTCACCGCGATGGTCACGCCGATGACGGCCGGCGGCGAGGTGGACCTCGACGCGGCCGTGCGGCTCGCGACCCACCTGGTCGACCACGAGCGCCACGACGGGCTCGTGCTCAACGGCACCACGGGCGAGTCGCCCGTGACCCACGCGCCCGAGAAGGCCGACCTGGTCGCCGCGGTCGTCGACGCCGTCGGCGACCGTGCCACGATCCTCGCCGGCGCAGGCTCGAACGACACCCTGCACGCGGTGCGGATGGCCGAGCAGGCCGCCGACGCGGGTGCCCACGGGCTGCTCGTGGTGACCCCGTACTACTCACGCCCCTCGCAGGAGGGTGTCGTCCGGCACGTCACCGCCGTCGCCGACGCGACCGACCTGCCGGTCATGCTCTACGACGTGCCCGGGCGCACCGGCGTGCGCTTCGCCCAGCCGACGCTCGACCGGCTCGCCGAGCACGAGCGGATCGTCGCGATCAAGGACGCGACGGGCGACCTGTACGCGGCCGTGACAGCGATCGAGCGCACCGGGCTCGCCTGGTACAGCGGTGACGACACGGCGTACCTCGCCCTGCTGGCGCACGGCGCCGCGGGCATCGTGAGCGTCGTCGGGCATGTCGCGGGCCGCCGGCTCGCCGAGGTCACCGACGCGTTCGACGCGGGCGACACCGCCCGCGCACTCCAGATCTTCCGGTCGATCGCCCCGGCGATCGACGCGCTCAACGGCGCAGGATTCCAGGCCGTGGCTGCCAAGGCCGCGGTCGAGGCACTCGGCCTCACACCGAACCGACACATGCGGCTGCCGAACGTGGCCGCCTCCGACGATGACGTGGCAGCGGTGCGCGACGGACTGCGCGCTGCAGGGCTGCTGGACGTCGTCAGGAGCTAGACCAGGAGGGCTTATGAGCCACCCCCACCCCGAGCTGAACCTTCCCCCCGAGCTGCCGAAGGGCGCGCTGCGCATCGTCGCGCTCGGCGGGCTCGGCGAGATCGGCCGCAACATGGCCGTCCTCGAGTACGACGGTCGCCTGCTCGTCATCGACTGCGGCGTCCTGTTCCCCGAGGACCACCAGCCCGGCGTCGACCTGATCCTTCCCGACTTCGAGTACATCCGGGACCGCGTCGCCGACATCGAGGCGATCGTGCTCACGCACGGCCACGAGGACCACATCGGCGGCGTGCCGTACCTGCTGCGCCTGCGCCGCGACATCCCGCTGGTCGGGTCGAAGCTCACGCTCGCGTTCGTCGAGGCCAAGCTCAAGGAGCACCGCATCGCTCCCGTGACCCGTGTGGTCAAGGAGGGCGACGTCGAGAAGTTCGGCCCGTTCGAGTGCGAGTTCGTCGCGGTCAACCACTCGATCCCGGACGCGCTCGCCGTCGCGGTGCGCACCGGTGCCGGCACCGTGCTGCACACGGGCGACTTCAAGATGGACCAGCTGCCGCTCGACGGCCGCATCACCGACCTGCGGGCGTTCGCCCGGCTCGGCGAGCGCGGCGTCGACCTGTTCATGGTCGACTCGACCAACGCCGAGGTGCAGGGCTTCGTCACCCCCGAGCGTGAGATCGGACCCGTGCTCGACGGCGTGTTCGCCACGTCGGGCAAGCGCATCATCGTCGCGTCGTTCGCCTCGCACGTGCACCGCGTGCAGCAGGTGCTCGACGCCGCCGCGGCGCACGGGCGCCGGGTGGCCCTCGTCGGGCGCTCGATGGTCCGCAACATGACCATCGCGGCCGAGCTCGGCTACCTCACCGTGCCCGAGGGCGTGCTGGTCGACCAGAAGAAGATCGACTCGCTGCCCGACGACGAGGTCGTGCTCATGTGCACGGGTTCGCAGGGTGAGCCCATGGCGGCGCTGTCGCGGATCGCGAACAACGACCACAAGATCTCGGTCGGCCCCGGCGACACCGTGATCCTCGCGTCGTCGCTCATCCCCGGCAACGAGAACGCGGTGTACCGCGTCATCAACGGCCTGACCCGGCTCGGCGCGCGCGTCGTGCACAGCGGCAACGCCAAGGTGCACGTCTCGGGCCACGCGAGCGCCGGCGAGCTCCTGTACTGCTACAACATCCTCAAGCCGAAGAACGTCATGCCCGTGCACGGCGAGGTCCGCCACCTCGTGGCGAACGCGGCGCTCGCGGTCAAGGCCGGCGTCCCGGCTGACCGCGTGGTGCTCGCCGAGGACGGCGTGGTCATCGACCTCGTCGACGGCAAGGCCAGCGTCGTCGGCGCCGTGCCGTGCGGCTACGTGTACGTCGACGGGTCGAGCGTCGGGGAGATCACCGACGCCGAGCTCAAGGACCGTCGCATCCTCGGCGAGGAGGGGTTCATCTCGATCTTCGCCGTGGTGAGCTCGGCGGACGGCAAGGTCCTCGCCGGCCCGCAGGTCCACGCGCGTGGTTTCGCCGAGGACGACGCCGTGTTCGAGGACATCCTCCCCGAGGTGGTCGCCGCGCTCGAGGAGACGGCTCGGCGCGGTGGCGCCGACACGCACCAGATGCAGCAGGTCGTGCGCCGCGTCGTGGGCCGCTGGGTCTCGAACCGGCTGCGTCGCCGCCCGATGATCATCCCGGTGATCGTCGAGGCCTGAGTCCCGTCGACCGCGCGCACCCGCGCGCGGCCGACCCTGTCCGCCGCCGCCCGGCCCGCTGCTGATCCGTCCGCAGCGGGCCGGGCGGCGCTCGTCCCGGCACCTCCGACACGCGCACCGGGGCCGGGCCGCCGGTGGGTGCGCGCGATACCGTGAGGACCATGGCGACCCGCACGTCCGCATCAGGCGGAAGACCCCGCACCACGACGGGCGCGTCCGGTCGCAGCAGCAGCGCCGCGCGCGGGGGCTCGACACGCCCGTCGGGGCGGCAGGCCCCGCCGCCGCCCCGCCCCGCCCTGCCGCTGCGCATGATCCGTGGCGTGTGGATGGGCTGCGCGCACGTGATCGGGGGCACCGCGCGACGGATCGGTCGCGGTGCCCGTGACCTGGACCCCGCGCACCGCCGCGACGGCATCGCGTTCACGCTGCTCGGCCTCGCGATCGTCGTCGCCGCACGCGAGTGGTGGGACATGTCCGGGACCGCCGGGGACGTGGTCCACGACGTCGTCGCGGGGACGTTCGGACGCGTCGGCGTGGCCGTGCCGGTCGTGCTGCTCGCGATCGCCGTGCGGCTCATGCGCCACCCCGAGCGCGGTCAGGCGAACTCACGCATCGGCATCGGCCTGGGCGCGATCACGCTCGCTGTGTGCGCCCTCGTGCACCTCTCGGCGGACCTGCCCGCACCGAGCGGCGGGTACGCCGCGCTGCGCGAGGCGGGCGGCATCGTGGGCTACCTCGTGGGGACGCCCCTCGTGAGCCTGCTGACGGCCTACGTCGCGGCGCCGCTGCTCGGGCTGCTCGCGTTCTTCGGGGTGCTCGTCGTGACCGCGACCCCGGTGCACCAGATCGTCCCGCGCCTGCGGGCCACCTACGACCGGCTCACCGGGAACCACCGGCCCGTCGTCGAGGAGGACGACGAGGACGCGCCGCTCGTCATCAACGCCGGGCACACAGCGCTCCCCGACCCGGAGCCCGAGCTGCCCAAGACGCGGCGCCTGCTCGGCCGGGGGCGCAAGGCACGGGCCGAGGCCGCCGCCCTGGCCGAGTCCGAGCGGCTCGAGGGGTACGTGGGCGACGAGGCGTTCGAGCGGGCAGCGATCGTCGCGGCCCGCGGCGAGGACCCCGCCGACGTCGACGTGCCCGAGGACGACGCCCGCGACGACGAGGAGACGACCGTCATCGCCGCGGCGTCCGCCGACGCCACCCCCACGGTCGCCGCCCCGCGGGCCCGCCCGCTCGCCGCACCGCCCACCGCGGGTGTCCCGCGCGGAGAGCAGCCCATGCTCGAGGGCGACGTGCTGTACATGCTGCCGGGCGACGACGTCCTGGCGAAGGGCCCGCCGCACAAGGTCCGCTCGGCCGCGAACGACCGGGTCGTCGAGGCGCTGACCACCGTGCTGGACCAGTTCGAGATCGACGCGCAGGTCACCGGCTTCACCCGCGGGCCGACGGTGACCCGCTACGAGGTCGAGCTGGGCCCGGCCGTCAAGGTCGAGCGCGTCACGGCGCTGTCCAAGAACATCGCCTACGCGGTCGCGAGCGCCGACGTGCGCATCCTGTCGCCCATCCCGGGCAAGTCCGCCATCGGCATCGAGATCCCGAACACCGACCGCGAGACCGTCTCGCTCGGCGACGTGCTGCGCTCGAGCGCGGCCCGCCGGTCCGAGCACCCCATGGTCATCGGCGTCGGCAAGGACGTCGAGGGCGGCTACGTCACGGCCAACCTCGCCAAGATGCCCCACCTGCTCGTCGCCGGCGCGACCGGCGCGGGCAAGTCGAGCTTCGTGAACTCGATGATCGTCTCGGTGCTGATGCGCGCCACGCCGCACGAGGTGCGCATGGTGCTCGTCGACCCCAAGCGAGTCGAGCTCACGGTCTACGAGGGCATCCCGCACCTCATCACGCCCATCATCACGAACCCGAAGAAGGCCGCCGAGGCCCTCGAGTGGGTCGTGCGGGAGATGGAGGCGCGCTACGACGACCTCGCGATGTTCGGCTACAAGCACATCGACGACTTCAACGCGGCGGTCCGCGCGGGCAAGGTCAAGCCGCTGCCGGGCTCGGAGCGCAAGATCGCGACCTACCCGTACCTGCTGGTCATCGTCGACGAGCTCGCCGACCTGATGATGGTGGCCCCGCGCGACGTCGAGGCCTCGATCCAGCGCATCACGCAGCTCGCCCGGGCCGCCGGCATCCACCTGGTGCTCGCGACCCAGCGGCCCAGCGTCGACGTCGTCACGGGTCTGATCAAGGCGAACGTGCCGTCGCGGCTCGCGTTCGCGACCTCGTCGCTGACCGACTCGCGCGTCGTGCTCGACCAGCCCGGCGCCGAGAAGCTCATCGGGCAGGGTGACGCGCTGTTCCTGCCGATGGGTGCGGCCAAGCCCATGCGTACGCAGGGGGCCTGGGTCACCGAGAGCGAGATCCACGCCGTCGTCGAGCACGTCAAGAAGCAGCTCAAGCCGACGTACCGGCAGGACGTGGTGGTCACGGCCGCCAAGAAGCAGGTGGACGAGGACATCGGCGACGACCTGGACCTGCTGCTGCAGGCCGCCGAGCTGGTCGTCACGACGCAGTTCGGCTCGACGTCGATGCTGCAGCGCAAGCTGCGGGTCGGCTTCGCCAAGGCCGGGCGCCTCATGGACCTGCTCGAGTCGCGCGAGATCGTCGGGCCCTCCGAGGGGTCCAAGGCGCGTGAGGTCCTGGTGAAGCCCGACGACCTGGCCGGCACCCTCGCGATGCTGCGCGGCGACGCGGTCCCCGACGACCTGCCGACCGACGACGGGGCCCTGCCGGGCGACCCGCCCGTCGCGACCGACTACTTCGACGACGCCGACGAGGAGGACGACGCCGGATACCGGCGTCGGTGAGCGTCGCCGGTCTCGGTTCGAGGAGAACCCCGAGCACGGTGGACGCGGCGTAGCGGCTGCTGGCTCCTGCGCGCTCAGCCCAGGGGGCGTGCCACCACGACCGGCTCGGCGCCGGTCGCGGTCACCGGGCTCGTGCGCTCGGGTGCCGCGGCGCCCGCAGCGGCCCGCACCCGCCCGGCCCGGGCCGTGACCTCGTCCGCGGTGAGCGTCGCTGTGCCCTCGGGGACGTCGACGAGCGCGTGCACGAGGTGGCCCGAGCGGCGGTCGACCGTCACCGGGGTCCACTCGACCCCCGTGACCCGGGCCGGCCCCGCCGCGCGCCCCTCGGCTGCGAACGCGCCGGTGCTCGTGACGTGGGCCGTCAGCAGCAGCCCGGAGTCCGTCCCGAGCGCGCAGCACGCGCTGTCCTGGTTGGACAGCAGGTTGCCCAGGCCGTACGCGACCCACATCCCGGTGCCGTCGGGGCCGCCCGCGAGCAGCTCGACGGGCTGGGGCACGTGCGCGTGGTGGCCGATGACCAGGTCGACGACCCCCGAGTCGGCCAGGGTCTGGGCGATCGTGACCTGCTGCGCGGTGGGCGCCGTGACGTACTCGACGCAGCAGTGCACGCTCACGAGCACGAGGTCGGCACCGGCGTCACGGGCCGCCCTGGCCCGGGCGATGATCTGGTCGGTGTCGATGAGGTCGACCGACCACGGCTTGTCGGTGTCGACCGGCATGCCGTTCGTGCCGTACGTCGCCGCGATGTGCGCGACCGTCAGCTCCTGGCCCGCGCGCTCGAGGCGGTACAGCTGGGGCTGGCTCTGCTCGACCGCGTTCCGGGCGGTGCCGACGTGCCCCAGCCCAGCGGCGTCGAGCGCGTCGAGCGTCGCGGTGACCCCCGCGAAACCGCGGTCGACCGAGTGGTTGGACGCGGTCGAGCAGCCGTCCCACCCCGTCGCGCGCAGGCCCTCGGCGATCGCCGCCGGGGTGCCGAACATCGGGTAGCCCGACGGGGCCGTGCCGGCCGGTGCGACCGGGACCTCGAGGTGGCACAGCGCGAGGTCGGCGCCCTGGACCCACGGCGCCAGGGGCGCGAGCAGCGGGGCGAAGTCGTAGCCCCCGTCGCCGGTCCGCGCCGAGGAGATCACCGGCAGGTGCGGCAGGACGTCGCCCGCGGCCACGATCGTGAAGGTCGCGTCCGGATCGGGCACCGGTGTCGGCGTGGGGGTCGGTGCCGGGGTGACCTGCACCACGGGCTGCTCCCCGACGGGGGCGGCGACGTCGGACGTCCGCGGTCCGTTGAGCAGGAGAGCGGTCGAGACGGCGAGCACGCCGACGGCGACGAGCAGCACGGCGAGCCAGGGGCGGGGCGCCCGGGGCGTGCGGGCGTGGCGTGTCACCTCCGCACCGTAGCGGCGGGGAGGTCGCCGTGGCCGCACCTGGTGACCGTGTTCCCAGCGGAGACCTCTAGGCTGTCCGGGTGGTCGATGCCGTCCCCTCCCGTCTCAATCTCGCGAACGCCCTGACCGTGCTGCGGATCGTCATGGTGCCGTTCCTCGCGTGGGCCCTCCTCGCCGACGGCGGCCACACCGTCCGCTGGCGGCTCGTGGCTGCCGCGATCTTCTTCGTCGCGGCCGTGACCGACCGGATCGACGGCGACATCGCGCGCCGCTCAGGGCTGGTCACCGACCTCGGCAAGCTGCTCGACCCGATCGCCGACAAGCTGCTCGTCGGCACCACGCTCGTGCTGCTCTCGGTGCTGGGCGACCTGCCGTGGTGGGTCACCGTGGTGATCCTGGTGCGCGAGCTCGGCATCACCGTCATGCGGCTGTTCCTGCTGCGCTACCTCGTGCTGCCCGCGTCGCGCGGCGGCAAGATCAAGACCGTGCTGCAGTCCGTGGCGCTCGGCCTGTACCTGCTGCCGCTCGACCACCTGCCCTCGTTCGTGGCCGTCGTCGCCGCTGTCGTGATGGGCGCGGCGATCATCGTGACGCTCGTGACGGGCGTCGACTACGTCCGGACCGCGCTGCAGATCCGCCGTGAGGCCGAGCGCGCTCGCACGCTCGTGCCGTGAGCCCGTCGGCAGGAAGCCCTCCGGGCCCCCCCGAGGCTGAGGGCGCCGCCCTGCTGCTCGACCTGCTCGATCGGCGGGGCTGGACGGTGGCCGTGGCCGAGTCCCTCACGGGCGGACTCGTCGCCGCGACGCTCGTCGAGGTCCCGGGTGCCTCCCGCGTGGTGCGCGGCGGCGTCGTCGCCTATGCGACGGACCTCAAGGAGACGCTGCTCGGGGTCGACCCGGCACTGCTCGCGGAGCGCGGTGCGGTGGACCCGGACGTCGCCGTCGCGATGGCGGAGGGCGTGCGCGCGCGGCTCGGGGCCGACGTCGGGCTCGCCACGACGGGTGTCGCAGGACCCGACCCGCAGGACGGCCACGTGCCCGGGACCGTGCACGTCGCTGTCGTCGCCCCCGGTGCGGTCGTGGTCCGTTCGCTCGTGCTCCCGGGGGACCGCGCCGCCGTCCGGGACGCGTCCTGCGCCGCGGTGCTGGCCGTCGCGCTCGAGGCTGTGCAGCACGGATGACAGTTCGCGGGCCGTGGCCCGGCTCCGGGAACACCTCGGCGCCCGCGGACGTTGGGCAGGACGTGATGATGAGTACACGACCGCCCGCGCGCAGCGTCTCAGCTGCCCGCAACCCGACGGCGCGCCAGGGCACCGCAAGGTACGGTGGAACTCTCCCGATGAGGGGACGTACGGGTACGTCGACCACTCGGGAAGCCTCCGGGGCCGCCGCACCGGTCATGAACCAGGACGAGCAGCTCAGAGCGAGAGGGGGGCGACAGATGGTCGTACTACGCCGCGAGATCGGCGATGTTCTTCGAGATGCACGGCAGCGACAGGGGCGCACCCTGCGCGAGGTCTCGTCGGCCGCACGTGTCTCGCTCGGTTACCTCAGCGAGGTCGAGCGTGGGCAGAAGGAGGCCTCCTCGGAGCTGCTCGGCAGCATCTGCGAGGCGCTCGACGTCCCGATGTCGCTCGTGCTCCGTGAGGTGAGCGACCGCATCGCCGTGGCCGAGGGTCTGCTGATCCCCGACACGGTCCCCGCGGACTTCGCCGACACCGTCGGTGGTCCCGCGGACGGCAGCTGGGCCCGCGCTCGCGCGGAGCTCGCACCCATCGGCTGACACCAGCCACCGATCGACCGCGATCCCCGGCCCGTCTCACGGGCCGGGGATCGTCGTGCCCGGGGCCTGGCAGCGAGGGCAGTAGAAGACCGGCCGGGTCGTCGGAGGTCGGCGGGCCTCGCCCACCCGGATCGGTGTGCCGCACCGCAGGCAGGGCTGGCGAGCGCGCCCGTGAACCCGCCGGGTCGTGCGCTCTCGGTCGCCGGTGCTGCCGGGCAGCTCCGCGGCCACCGAGCGCTGCATGAGGGTGCGGGCCACGCCCAGGAGCCGGCCCGCGTCCACCTGGTCGGCCGGGGTCCAGGGCCACGTCCCGAGCGCGAACAGGCTCTCGGCCAGGTAGATCGTGCCGATGCCGGCCGCGACCCGCTGGTCGAGCAGCACCTCGCACGCGGGGGTCGCACCGGTCAGGCCCCACCTCCGCAGCGCCTCGGGCAGCCCCGCGGTGGGGAAGTCGTCGGCCAGCACGTCGGGACCCAGGTGCCCCACGAGCGTGCCCTCGTCCCGCGTCGCGACGACGTCGACCATCCCCAGCTCGTGCCCGACGGCCGTCCACACGGCGTTGCCCAGCAGAACCCGCACGTCGCTGCGCCGACCCGCGGCCTGCACCGAGCCGGTGCGCTCGACCGACCAGCGTCCGTCCATCCGCAGGTGGGTGTGCAGGGTGCGGCCGTCGTCGAGCCGCGTGAGCAGATGCTTGCCGTAGGGCGCCGTGACCAGCACGGTCCGGCCCACCAGGTCGACGCCGGCGACCGACGGCCAGCGCAGCTCGGCGCGTGTGAGCACCCGCCCCGCGAGGGCCTGGTCGAGCCGTGCGGCGGTCCGCCGCAGGACATCACCCTCGGGCATGCACCACGCTCACGCCTGCCCCCGCAGCCGCAGGCCCCGCGGGGTCGGGGCGAAGCCCGCGTCCACGAGAGCCCGGCCGGCCGGGCTCTCGAGCGTGGCCCCGGTCAGCACCTCCGCGCCGTCGACGCGCCCCAGCGTCAGCCGGCCCAGCCGCCCGCCCCGTACGGCCTCGGCGAGCCGGACGGCCGCCAGGCGCAGCTGCTCCGGGTCGCGGGTGAAGGTCAGCACGGTCCGGCCGCCGCGTTCGACGTACAGCACGAGGGCCCCGTCCACCAGCACGACGACAGCGCCGGCCTTGCGTCCCGGCCGGTGCCGGCCACCCGTGGTGGCGGTGTCCTGCGCGTCGGTGGGCGGGGGCGGCCAGGCGAGCGCGGCGCCGTAGGGGTTGGCGGGGTCGGTCGCGGCGAGCACGACCACGAACGGCGCGTCGCCGTCGGGGTGCCGCGGGCCGTGGCCCCGGGGGTCACCGTCGGCGGTGCGTTCTGCGTCGCGCTCAGCGGCCCGCTCACCGGCCCGCTCGACCGCACGCGCGTCGACCCGCAGGCGGTCGACCGCGCCGGGCAGCGCGAACTGCGAACCACCCAGGTGCTCGACGAAGTACCCGCGACGGACCTGACCGGCCTGCTCGAGGGCCGCAAGCACCCGGTAGACGGCGCCGAACCGGGCCGTGACCCCCTCGGCGGGGGCGACGGCGCGGGTCAGCACCCCGTGCCGGTCCAGGAGCTGTGCGGCGAGCGCGTGCGCACGCAGCGTCGGGTCGGGCTCCCGGGCGGGCAGCAGCGACCACCGGCCGCCGGTGTCGGCCCCCGGCCCCGCGAGCCCGGTGCCCGCGACCGACCCGGGCAGGCCGCCGCGCAGACCGAGCCGGGGGCTGCGGCCGAGCGTGCGGGCCCGGGCCGGCGACTGGCGCGTCCGGTGCACGGCCGAGCTGGCCCCCAGGCGGGCCCGCAGCGGGGCGAAGCGGTCGTTCGTCACGTGCCCGGCCCAGACGAGGTCCCAGAGTGCGGCCACGACCTCGGTGTGCGTGGGCGGATCGGGCCGCTCGCCCGCGGCCTCGACGAGCTCGGCCACCCGGACCAGCAGACCCCCGAGGAAGTACGCCCCGCCCCCCGCGAGCGCCGCGAGCACAGCGCCGTGCACCGCGGAGTCGAACGGTCCGTCGGGCTCGATCGGGGTCGGCTCGGCGAGGGTCAGGTCCGCGACGGCTGCGGGGTGCAGGCTCACGAGCCCGTCGTTCGTGCCCAGCTCGCCGTGCCCGGCCCACAGGACCTCACCGGCAGCGGTGAGCTCGTCGAGCATGGCGGGGGAGTAGTCGCCGACCCGCGCGGGCAGCACGTGCGTCTCGAGGGCCGACGCGGGGACGGCGAACCCCGCGAGCTGCTCGACGACGCGGGCCAGGCCGTCGATCCCGCGCAGGCCGCCGGTCCGCGCCGTGCCCGCACCCACCGGACCAGGCTCGATGCCCTGCCAGCGGGGAAGGAAGACGCCGAGCGTCTGCGGGTCGACCGGCTCGACCTCGGAGCGCAGCGCCGCCAGGGAGCGTCGTCGCAGCGTACGCAGGACGTCCGCGTCGCAGTACTCGTCGCCCGTGCCGCCCAGCACGTCGGGCCGCAGCCTGCCCTGCACCAGCACGCCCGCGTGCTCGAGGCGGCGCAGCACCTCCGTGACCACGGCCACGCCGAGCCCGAAGCGCTGCGCCACCTGCGTGGCGGCGAACGGGCCGTGCGTGCGGGCGTGACGGCGCACGAGGTCGCCCAGGGGGTCGGGGCGCACCTCGGTGAACACCTCCGGCACGCCGACGGGCAGCGCGACCCCGAGCGCGTCGCGCAGGCGCCCCGCGTCCTCGACCGCCGCCCACTGCTCGGCCCGCTCGGCGGGGACGCCACCGAGCCGCACCGTCAGGAGCCGTCGTGACCGCTCGAGCTCGTGCAGCCAGGCCTCGACCTCGGGGCGCACGTCCTCGCGCGTGCGCGCCACGACGTCGGCCGTGGGCAGCGGACCGTGCCGGCGCACCACGTCGGCGACGTCCTCGAGCGAACGGGCCTGACGATCGGGCGCGAGACCGGCGAGCTCGGCCTCGGTGCGCTCGACGGCGGCTGGGTCGAGCAGGTCGGCCAGCTGGGACTCGCCCCCGCCGCCCAGCAGCTCGGCGAGCAGCGTGGGGTCGAGGGTCAGGGCCGCGGCCCGGCGCTCGGCGAGCGGGGCGTCGCCGTCGTACAGGAACTGGGCCGTGTAGCCGAAGAGCAGCGACTGGGCGTACGGCGACGGCGTGGGCGTGGTGACCTCGACGACCCGGACGCGCCGCGCCGCGACGTCGCGCATCAGGTCGGTGAGCGCCTCGACGTCGAAGTCGTCCTGCAGGCACTCCCGCACGGCCTCGAGCAGGATCGGGAAGTCGGGGTACTGCGCCGCGACGCTGAGCAGCTGGGCGGCACGCTGGCGCTGCTGCCACAGCGGCTGGCGGCGGTCGGGGCGCCGGCGCGGCAGCAGGAGCGCACGGGCGGCAGCCTCGCGGAAGCGGGCGCCGAACATGGCCGACCCGCCGAGCTCGGCGCGGACCGCCGTCGCGACCTCGTCGGGGTCGACGAGCAGGTCGGCCAGCTCGATCGCGGGCCCCGCGGGGTCGTCCGCCCAGCGGGCGCCCAGACCGTCCGACGCGGGGGCGTCGGACGAGAGCATGTCGGGCAGCCGCAGCACGATGCCGTCGTCCGAGTGCAGCGCCGCGACGTCGACCCCGAAACGCTCACGCAGCCGCGCCCCGACCACCAGGGCCCACGGCGCGTGCACCTTGGCGCCGTAGGGCGAGTGCACCACGACGCGCCAGTCGCCCAGCTCGTCGCGGAACCGTTCGACCACGAGCGTCGTGTCGGTGGGCACCTCGCCGGTCGCCGTGCGCTGCTCGTGGACGTAGGCGAGCAGGTTGTCGGTCGCCCACGCGTCGAGCCCGGCCCGCTCGACGTGCGCGCGCGCCAGCTCGTCGGGCAGGGTGAGCAGCTCGCGGACCCATCCGCCCATCGCGCGGCCGAGCTCGGCGGGACGCCCGGGGGAGTCGCCCTTCCAGAAGGGCAGCCGACCGGGGACGCCCGGCGCGGGGGTGACGAGCACCCGGTCGGGCGTGATCTCCTCGATGCGCCACGTGCTCGACCCGAGCGTGAACGTGTCGCCGACGCGCGACTCGTAGACCATCTCCTCGTCGAGCTCGCCCACGCGCCGGCCCCCGCGCACCCGGCCACCGGAGCGTTCGGCGTCGACCGGGACGTCGCTCGTGGTCGCGCCGCTGGCGAGGAACACCCCGTACAGGCCACGGTCGGGGATCGTCCCACCGCTCGTGACCGCGAGCCGCAGCGCGCCCGGGCGGGCCGTGAGCACGTCACCGGCCCGGTCCCACACGATCCGTGGGCGCAGCTCGGCGAACTCCTCGCTCGGGTAGCGGCCCGCGAGCATGTCGAGCACAGCGTGCAGCGTGGCCTGGCCCAGCCCGGCGAAGGGTGCCGAGCGGCGCACGACCGCGGCCAGGTCCTCGACCGTCCAGTCGTCGACAGCGACCATCGCGACGACCTGCTGCGCGAGGACGTCGAGGGGGTTGGACGGCACCGACAGCGCCTCGAGCTCACCCGTGCGCATCCGGGACGCGGTGACCGCCGCGGGCACGAGCTCGCCGCGGAACGTCGGGAAGACGATGCCGTGGGACACAGCCCCGACCTGGTGACCGGCGCGACCCACGCGCTGCAGCCCGTTCGCGACCGACGGCGGGGCGCCGACCTGCACCACGAGGTCGACGGCGCCCATGTCGATGCCCAGCTCGAGCGAGCTCGTCGCGACGACCGCGGGCAGCCGACCGGCCTTGAGCTCGGTCTCGGTGCGGGTCCGCTCGGCCCTGCTCATCGACCCGTGGTGCGCGCGGGCCAGGATCGTGGTCGCGTCGCGCGTGTCAACCCCGACCGCGGTCCCCGACGCCGACGGTGCCGCCGCGGGCTGGAGGGCCCCCGGATCGGGCACGTCGAGGCCGTTGCGGGCGGCCCAGACCTCGTTCATGCGGGCCGTGAGGCGCTCGGCCCCGCGCCGGGAGTTCGTGAAGACGAGGGTCGAGCGGTGGTCGGCGACGAGGTCGACGACACGCTCCTCGACGTGCGGCCAGATCGAGGGGCGGGGGGCGGAGCCGGCCGCGGAACCGGTCAGGTCGACCTCGCCCGGGGGAAGCGGCGGGAGCGGGGAGCCGTCCTCGGCGAGCGCGGGCCGGGCCGCTGACCCCACGTCCGAGAGATCGGGCACGGGCACGACGACGTCCACGATGATGCGCTTGGTCGAGGGGGGCTGGACCACGACGACGCGCCGCCCGCCCTCCGCGTGCGGGCGCGCACCGCCGAGGAACGCCGCGACCGCGTCGACGGGGCGCACGGTCGCCGACAGCCCGATCCGCTGCGCGGGCCCCGGTCCGCCCGGCCGGTCGAGCAGCGCGTCGAGCCGTTCGAGCGAGACCGCGAGGTGCGCACCGCGCTTCGTGCCCGCCACGGCGTGGATCTCGTCGAGGATGACGGTGCGCACCCCCGCGAGCCCGGCCCGCGCGGCCGAGGTGAGCACGAGGAACAGCGACTCGGGCGTCGTGATGAGGATGTCGGGCGGCTTGGTCGCGAACGCGCGCCGCTCGGAGGGTGGCGTGTCGCCCGTGCGCACCCCGACGCTCACGTCGGGCAGCTCGAGCCCCAGCCGCGTCGCGGCCTGCCGGATCCCCACGAGGGGCGAGCGGAGGTTGCGTTCGACGTCGGTCGCGAGGGCCTTGAGCGGGGAGACGTACAGCACGCGGCAGCGCTCGACGGGCGGGACGGTGGCCGGGGCCGAGGTCAGCAGGCCGTCGAGGGCCCACAGGAACGCCGCGAGCGTCTTGCCCGATCCGGTCGGGGCCACGACGAGCGAGTGCTCGCCCGACGCGACCGCCGACCATGCGCCCTGCTGGGCCTGCGTGGGACCCGCGAAGGCACCCGTGAACCACTCGCGCGTGGGCGAGGAGAATCGGGCGAGCACATCGGACGGGTCATCCACCGGGCCATTGTCGTCCCGACCGCCGACACCGACGCGCGCACCGCCCCGGTGCCGGCGTGGCGGTGCCCGCGCGACGCCCCGCGGCGCGAGGACGCCCGCGGGGATGGCAGGCTGGACCCGTGCGATTCCGCGAGTTCTGGCAGCTGGTCGACGAGGTGCTGGGCTCGGCCCACGGCCGGGCGCTCACGCGTGACCTCGTCCTGATCGAGCTCGACAACCGCACGGCGATCGCCGCGCTCGACGACGGCGTCGAGCCGCGCACCGTGTGGCACGCGCTGTGCGACGCGCTCGACGTGCCCGAGCCGCTCCGATGGGGGAACGGCACGCACCGCCAGGCACCGCCGCGTCGATGACCGTCACCCGGTGGTGGCCCACGCTCGCGGACGCGGGCGACGCCGCGCTGGGCCTCGTGACCACGGCCCTCGGGCTCGGTGTCGCCATCTCGCTGGTCGACGGCGTGAGCGCGGACAACCCGCTCGCGGTGGTGCTCGTCGCGCTGGTCGTGGCGGTCGGCGACCTGGTGCTGCGCCCCGGGCTGCGGCTCATGGCGCGGGTCGCCGGGGCCGCAGGGGCGCTGGTCGCGGGTCTCGCCGCCCAGGTGCTGGTGGCCTGGCTCGCGCTGAGCACCGTGCCCGGGATCGTCCTCGCGTCCGGCTGGTCGGTCGTGCCCGTGCTCGTCCTCGCCGCTGTCGTCATGGCCGCGGGACGTTGGCTGCTGGGTGTCAGCGACAGCGAGTACGTGATCGGCGACGTGCTGCGCCGGGCCCGGGCACGCGCCCGGCGCGCCGGCGTGGCACCGGCCGCGGGGGATCGCGAGCCCGGGCTGCTCGTGGTCCAGCTCGACGGCGTCGGTGCGGACGTGCTCGAGCAGGCGCTCGAGGGCGGGCTCGCCCCGACCCTCGCGCGCTGGCTCGGCGACGGGCACCGGCTGCAGCGCTGGTGGGCCCGCGTGCCCTCCACGACCCCCGCGAGCCAGGCCGGCCTGCTGCACGGCGACTCCGAGCAGGTCCCGGCGTTCCGCTGGTGGGACCGCGGCCTGGGCCGCATGGTCGTGACGAACCATCCGGTCGACGCCGGGATCGTCGAGGAGCGGCTCACGACGGGCAAGGGCCTGCTGACCCCCGACGGCGTCGCGATCTCGACCATGTTCTCGGGCGACGCGGCCACGAACCTGCTCGTGATGAGCCGCTCGCGCAGGCCGGGACCCGACGGCTCGCGCTCCGGGCTCGGGCCGGGCGCGTCCTACCTGCGGTTCTTCGCGAGCCCGTTCGTGCTCCCGCGCGCGCTCACGCTCAGCGTCGGCGAGATGGTCAAGGAGCTGTACCAGGCGCGTCGGCAGCGGGTGCGGGGAGTCGAGCCCCGGGTCTCGCGCGGCGGCTGGTACGTGGTGCTGCGCGGCGTGTCGAACGTGCTGCTGCGCGACCTCAACACCGCGCTCGTCGCCGAGCACCTGGTGCGCGGCGCCCCGACGGTCTTCGTGGACCTGGTCGACTACGACGAGATCGCCCACCACGCCGGGCCCACGCGCCCCGAGTCGCTGCGCGCGCTCGAAGGGCTCGACCGGGTGCTCGGGGTGCTCGAGCAGGTGCTGCCCGTCGCGGGCCGTGACTACCGCGTGGTCGTGCTCTCCGACCACGGGCAGGCCCTGGGGGCACCGTTCGAGCAGGTCGAGGGCCGGAGCCTGCTCGACCTGGTGCGCGCGCTCATGTCCGACGCCGGGGTGATGGGCGTCGATGCGCCCTCGGGCGAGACCTGGGGTCCCGTCAACGCGCTCCTGACCTCGATGTTCGGCGGCACGGGCGCGCGGCCCACCGTCGTGCTGGGGCCCGACGCCGACGCGCACGCACCGGGGCGCCGCCACGCCGCGGACGACGCGCCGGGCGGGGTGCCCGAGGTCGCCGTCGCGGCGTCGGGCAACCTCGGGCTGGTGTGGTTCCCGCGCCTGGCCGAACGACCCGTGCTCGAGGACGTCCAGGAGCGGTGGCCCGGGCTCGTCGCGGGGCTCGCCGCGCGGCCCGGCGTCGGGGCGGTCGTGGTCGACACCGCCGAGCGCGGGCTCGTGGCCGTCGGCCCGCGTGGCCTCGCCCTGCTCGAGCGCGACGCCCTGGTCGAGGGGGAGGACCCGCTCGCGGCGATGGGCCCGCGGGCGCGCGCCGACCTGGCCCGGGCCGCACGACTGCCGCACACGGGCGACCTGCTGCTCGTCTCCGCGGTCGACGCGCGCGGTCACGTGCACGCCTTCGAGGGGCAGGTCGGCTCGCACGGGGGGCTCGGCGGCGGGCAGAACGTCGCCCTGCTGGTGCACCCCGACGAGCTCGCGACCGACCCGCTCCTGCTCGAGGACGTGGGCGGCACCGCGATGCTCGTCGGGGCCGAGCAGGTGCACGTGCAGCTCGTGCGGTGGGCCGAGCAGCTGGGGCTGCGGCCGTGACGTCGCCGCGTGCTCGCGAGACGCCCGACGCGTCCGACGCGCTCGAGGTCACCTGGCTCGGCCACGCGAGCACGGTCCTCGACCTCGACGGGGTCAGGGTCCTGACCGACCCGCTGCTGCGCCGGCATGCTGGCCTGCTGCGGCGCCGTGGTGCCGCACCGGCCGCGGGCTCGTGGGCGGCGCCCGACGCCGTGCTCGTCTCGCACCTGCACCACGACCACGCGGAGCTCGGGTCGCTGCGCCTGACCGACCCGGCCCCCGTGGTCGCGGCGCCCGCCAACGCGGCGTGGCTGCGTCGGCACGGCGTGCCACCGGCGGTGGGCCTGCGGGACGGGGACTGGTGGCGCGTGCCGGGGTCGGACGTCCGCGTGAGGTCGACGCCCGCGGTGCACGGCGACCGGCCGATGCCGCACCGGCCCGACGCCGCGAACGGGTTCCTCGTGGCCGGCCGCTCGGCCACGGTCTGGTTCGCGGGCGACACCGAGCTGTTCCCCGCCCTGTCCGGCCTGGCAGAGCTCTCGCCGGGCGGGGTCGACCTGGCCCTCGTGCCCGTCGGGGGCTGGGGGCCACGGCTGTCGGGCGGTCACCTCGACCCGGTGCAGGCGGCCCGGGCGTGTGCGCAGGTCGGGGCGCGGTACGCCGTGCCGGTGCACTGGGGCACGCTGCACGCACCCGCCGCCCGTCGCCTGCCGCCGGGCTGGATGGACCGGGCGGGCCCCGCGTTCGCCGTCGCGGTCCAGCGGTGGGCTCCCGGCTGCACGGCGCTCGTGCTCGAACCGGGGCAGCGCGTCCGGGTGCCGCGGCGCCGGTGAGCGCGTGCCGGCGTGCTGTCCCGGCACGACGCAACACGCCCGGCCGCGCGCTCGCGGATCGAACAGGTGTTCGGCTAGGGTGGGTGTGCGAGGCCGGAGCGGGTCCTCGGGAGCGAGTCGGGCACAGTCCGGCACGGCCCTGTGGACGGTGCTCGGACGCATGTCGGTGGTCGGGCATAGCGTCTCTCGCAGTCGACAGACCAGCCCCAGGACGCGCAGCGCGACGCTGCATGACACGACGAGGACACGAACATGGCAGCTCCCCAGGACCGGGCGAAGGCCCTCGAGGCCGCACTCGGCCAGATCGATCGACAGTTCGGCAAGGGCTCGATCATGCGGCTCGGCGACGAGGGGCGTGCCCCGGTCGAGGTGATCCCCACCGGCTCGATCGCGCTCGACATCGCGCTCGGCATCGGCGGGCTCCCGCGCGGACGCGTCGTCGAGATCTACGGCCCTGAGTCCTCGGGCAAGACGACTGTCGCCCTGCACGCGGTCGCGAACGCGCAGCGCGCCGGCGGCATCGCGGCGTTCATCGACGCCGAGCACGCGCTCGACCCCGAGTACGCCAAGAAGCTGGGCGTCGACACCGACGCGCTGCTGGTCTCCCAGCCGGACACCGGCGAGCAGGCGCTCGAGATCATGGACATGCTGATCCGCTCGGGCGCGATCGACATCGTGGTCATCGACTCGGTCGCCGCGCTCGTGCCCAAGGCCGAGATCGAGGGCGAGATGGGGGACAGCCACGTCGGTCTCCAGGCCCGCCTCATGTCCCAGGCGCTGCGCAAGATCACCGGTGCGCTCAACGCCTCCGGCACCACGGCGATCTTCATCAACCAGCTCCGCGAGAAGATCGGTGTGTTCTTCGGCTCGCCCGAGACGACCACGGGTGGCAAGGCGCTGAAGTTCTACGCCTCGGTGCGCCTCGACATCCGTCGCATCGAGACCCTCAAGGAGGGCACCGACGCGGTCGGCAACCGGACCCGGGTCAAGGTCGTCAAGAACAAGATGGCGCCCCCGTTCAAGCAGGCCGAGTTCGACATCATGTACGGCGTGGGCATCTCGCGTGAGGGCAGCCTCATCGACATGGGCGTCGAGCACGGCATCGTGCGCAAGTCCGGCTCGTGGTTCACGTACGAGGGCGACCAGCTCGGCCAGGGCAAGGAGAACTCCCGCGCCTTCCTGCGCGACAACCCCGACCTGGCGAACGAGATCGAGAAGAAGATCAAGGAGAAGCTGGGCATCGGAGCCGTCGTCGACGCGCCCGCCGACGCCGACGGCAAGCCCGGCTTCTGAGGTCGGCAGTGGCAGGACGAGGACGCCGCGGGGCGGGGGGCGACGAGCCCTCCGCCTCCGTGGCGGCTGCGCGGGGCGTGGGGACCGACTCCGAGGAGGTGGCCCGGGCGGTCGCCCTGCGGCTGCTGAACCACTCGGCCCGCAGCCGGGCACAGCTGGCCGAGGCGATGGCGGCCAAGGACGTGCCGTCAGAGGTCGCCGAGGCGGTGCTCGACCGGTTCACCGAGGTGGGGCTCATCGACGACGACGAGTACGCGCGCATGCTCGTGCGCACCCGTCACGCCGAACGCGGGCTGTCACGGCGTGCGATCGGCGTCGAGCTCCGGCGTCGGGGCATCGACGACGAGGTCGCCGCGTCGGCCCTCGACGAGGTGGACGACGCGCAGGAGGCCCAGGCAGCGCGCGCGCTCGTGCGTCGGCGCCTGGCGGCGACCCGAGGTCTCGACCCGCAGGTGAGGGCGCGCCGGACCTTCGCCGCGCTGGGCCGCAAGGGGTACTCGCCCGGGCTGGTCAGCCAGCTCGTCCGTGACGAGCTCGCCGCCGAGGGTGCCGAGCTCGAGGACGAGGACCTCCCCGCGGTCGACTGACCGGTCCGTCCCGATCCCACGGCCACGCAGCAGCGCCGTCACGGCGCGAGTGATCGAGGCGTGGGTGGGCTGACCTGCGTCGGCACCGGGTGGGGGAGAATGACCCTGACCGGTCGACACCCAGCCTGGATGCCGAGCCCGGCCACACAGTCCTGGAGGTGCCCGTGCCGTTCGGCGAGATCGGGATCGTCATCGCGCTGCTGCTCGTGTGCCTCGTCGCGCTCGTGCTCGTGCTGATCGCGCGCCGCGAGGCTGCCGCGCAGCGGGAGCAGGCCACGAAGGACGTCGCGGAGATCAAGAGCGAGGCGCGCGCCCTGCTCGCTGACGCCGAGCGCCGCGCCGACCGGTTGGCCGAGCGCGAGGACGCGATCGCTGCCGAACGGCGCGCTCTCAAGGAGCTCGAGCGCGACCTGCAGGCACGCTCGGCCGAGGTCACCGCCCTGCACGAGCGCACGGTGACCGAGCAGGCCGCCGCCGAGGCGCAGGCGCGCGAGCTGCTCGAGGCGTCCGCCGGCCTGACCACGGACGAGGCGCGGGCCGAGCTCGTGCGCCGCACCGTGGAGACGGCCACCAACGAGGCAGCCGCCCAGGTCCGACGGGCCGAGGCCCACGCCCGACGGACCGCCGAGGCCAAGGCCAAGCGCATCGTCGCCACCGCCGTGCAGCGCGCGGCGGTGCCCACGAGCTCCCAGTCCTCGATCACGGTGCTGCGTCTCCCCTCCGAGGAGATGAAGGGCCGCATCATCGGCAAGGAGGGGCGCAACATCCGCACGTTCGAGGCGCTCACGGGCGTCAACGTGCTGATCGACGACACCCCCGACGCCGTCGTGCTGTCCTGCTTCGACGCCGAGCGCCGCGAGCTCGCCCAGGTCGCGCTCGAGGCGCTCATGGCCGACGGCCGCATCCACCCGCAGCGCATCGAGGCCGCGTACGCCGAAGCGGTCGAGGGCGCCGACGAGCGCACGCTCGCCGCCGGGCACGACGCCGCCGAGCGGGCCGGCGTGGGTGGGCTCGACACCGAGCTCGTGCGCACCATGGGCCGGCTCCGGCTCCGCACGTCCTACGGGCAGAACGTGCTCGAGCACCTGGTCGAGACGGCCCTCGTGGCCGCGGCCATCGCCGCCGAGGTCGGCGCCGACGTCGAGACCACGCGGCGCGCGGCGTTCCTGCACGACCTCGGCAAGGCGCTGACCGCCGAGAAGCAGGGCACGCACGCCCAGCTCGGCGCCGACCTCGCGCGCCGGCACGGCGAGTCGCCCGCTGTCGTCAACGCGATCGCCGCGCACCACGACGAGGTGCCCGTCGAGACCGTCGAAGGCGTGCTCGTCCAAGCGGCCGACGCGATCTCCGCCTCGCGTCCCGGCGCCCGGCGCGAAGAGCTCGACCAGTACGTCGAGCGCATGGACAAGCTCGAGCAGCTCGTCACCGCCCACGCCGGCGTGCGCCGGGCCCTGGCCATGTCCGCGGGCCGTGAGGTGCGCGTGGTGGTCGAGCCCTCGGAGGTCGACGACTACGCGCTCCCGCAGCTCGCCGTGGCGATCGCCAAGCACATCGAGGCCGACCTCGCCTACCCGGGCGAGATCAAGGTCACCGTCGTCCGCGAGATCCGCGCGAGCGCCACCGCCGGCTGAGCGCTGACCGAGGCGTGGGGCGCGGGCCGCAGCGACACCGACCCCGCGGGGTCAGGAGCGTCGGGGGGCCAGGCACAGGGTGACCTGGTGCGCGGTCTCGCCCACCACGGTGTCGACGATGGCCGGGCCGTAGCGGTCGTACTTGGCCTTGTACGCCGCATCGACCGCATCCTCGACGCCGGGGGATGCCGCGGTGAAGGAGACGTCCTGCTCGATCCCGCCAGCACGGATCCGGCCGGTGCCGTTGTTCCGTGCACGGACGTACCAGGGGTTCTTCGGTCCGTAGGCCGAGCGGACGTACAGGCCGTCCCCGACGCGCACGACCCACACGGTCACGTACCGGGCCAGCGTGCCGTCGCGCCGGGCCGAGGCGACGTGCAGCTCCTCGGAGCCGCCGATCTTCGTCAGCTCGTCCTGGGTCCAGCTCGCAGTCATCTCTGCGCCCCGATCGGCTGTGGTGCGGGAGTCCGGGCTCACGGCTCGCCTTCCATGGTGGCACCGCCGCGCGGGACGTGCAGCGTCGATGATGAGCGCGCGCCTGACGTCGCGTCAGCCAGGGCCGCGACGCGGCGTCACGTCGGGGGTGCTCCCGTTGTCGCCGCGATCAGGCTCGGCGCCTCGACCTTCGTGCGCCCGCTGGTGCGTCGTCCGAGCCGCTGCCCCAGCCACGGTGCGAGCTTGGTCAGCGCGTAGTTGATGACGATGAAGATGACGGCGGCGACGGCGAGGGCCTGGAGGATGTTGCCGTTGGCGGCGCCGAGCTGTCGGGCCTCTTGGAGCAGTTCGCGGTAGGTGATGATGTAGCCGAGCGCGGTGTCCTTGAGGATGACGACGAGCTGGCTGACGAGGGCTGGGAGCATCGCGATGAGGGCCTGCGGGACCTCGACGGAGCGCAGCGACTGGCCGCGGGTGAGCCCGACGGCCAGGGCGGCCTCGCGCTGACCGCGGGGCAGGCCGTAGACCCCGGAGCGGACGAGCTCGGCGAAGACCGAGCCGTTGTAGAGGATCAGGGCGGCCACGACGGCGACGAGCGGGTACTCGCTGGGTTCCATCAGGTCGACCTGGGCCAGGCCGAGCCAGATGAAGATCATCATGAGCAGCACGGGAACGGCGCGGAAGAACTCGACCACGACGCCGGACACGCTGCGGATGACACGTGACCGCGCGAGCCGCCCGAGGCCGAAGACGAGTCCGAACACCGCGGAGCCGATGATGGCCAGGCCTGCGGCGCGCAGGGTGTTGATGAGGCCAGGGATGAGGAAGTTCTCCCAGGAACCCGCCTGGAGGAACGGCGTCCAGAGGTCGGCCGCGAGCTGGCCCTTCTTGCCGAGCTGCGCCAGGACGAGCGCGGCGAGCCCGGCCACGACGAGCCCGAACACGATGTTGAGCCACATCATGCGGCGGCGGGTGCGCGGGCCGGGGGCGTCGAACAGGACGCTCTGGGTGCTCATCGGGTCACCGCCAGCCGCCGCGAGAACGAGGTGGTGGCCAGGCCGATCGGGATGACGATGATGACGAACCCGAGGGCGAACGTCAGGAAGATCGCGAAGATCACGTCGGGCCGGAACTCGATCATGGTCTTCATGAGCCCCGAGGCCTCCGCGACGGACCCCGCCGCCGCCACGGTCGAGTTCTTCGCGAGGGCGATGAGGGTGTTGCCGAGCGGAGCGATGGCGCCCCGGAACGCCTGCGGCAGGATGATCAGCCGCGCGGTCGGCAGGAACCCGAGCCCGATCGCGCGCGCGGCCTCGGCCTGCCCGATGGGCACGGTGTTGACCCCCGAGCGCAACGCCTCGCACACGAACGCCGCGTGGTAGATCGACAGGCCGAGCACGGCCAGCCGGAAGAAGTTCTCGTTGAAGTCGGCCGAGAGGGTGACGCCCAGCTGGCTCCAGAGCCCGAGCACGCAGAACACGATGATGATCGTCAGGGGCGTGTTGCGGAACACGTTCACGTAGGCGGTGCCGGCCCAGCGCAGGCTCGGCAGGGGAGAGATCCGCATCACGGCGAGGACGGTGCCGATCACGAGCGCGAGGATCGCGGCGAAGAACGTCAGCTTGATGTTGACCCAGAACGCCGCGGGGACGTCGTAGGTCGAGAACAGCGTGACGAACTGGTCCAGGTAGTCGCCGTCCACGTCACTCGCCTCCTCGGTGCCGGATGGTGCCGGTGCGGGGGTGCGAGGAGGTCCCCGCGCGCCCCCGCACCGGACACGGGCGGGTCAGCTCAGGCGCAGGCCTGCACCTCGGGCGGGTTCAGCGTGTCGTTGGCCTCGTACCCGGAGGCGCCGACGTTCTTGTCGAGGAGCTCCTGCCAGGTCCCGTCCTCGACCAGCTGGGTGATGGCGTCGTTGATCTGCTGGCAGGTCGAGTTGTCCTGCGGCAGGCCGACCCCGTAGTTCTCCTCGGAGAACGGGTTGCCGACGACCTTGACCTTGCCTTCGTTGCTCGGCTGGGCGGCGAGGCCCGCGAGGATGATGTCGTCGGTGGTCACGGCGTCGACGGCACCCGAGGTGAGGGCTGTGACGCACTCGGCGTAGCCGGGCTGCTCGAGCAGGTTCACGCCGGTCGCGTAGTCGTCCTTGATGCGCTGCGCCGACGTCGAGCCGGTGACCGAGCACAGGTTCTTGCCCTCGAGGTCCTCGGGCCCGGTGATCGAGTCGTCGTCGGCCGCGACGAGCAGGTCCTGCCCGGCGACGAAGTACGGCCCCGCGAACGCGACGGTCTCCTTGCGCTTGTCGGTGATGGAGTACGTCGCGAAGATCATGTCGACCTGCCCGGTCGAGAGCAGGTTCTCGCGCTGGGCGGACGGCGCCTCGACCCAGGTGATCTGGTCCTCGCTGTACCCGAGCTGGTCGGCTACGGCGCGCGCCATGTCGACGTCGAAGCCGGTGTACTCGTCGCCGTCCTTGAACCCGAGACCGGGCTGGTCGAACTTGATGCCGATCCGGACGCTCCCGCCACCGCTCTCGCTCTCGCTCGACGAGGCGTCGTCTCCCGAGTCGTCGGATCCGCTGCACGCCGCGAGCAGCAGCGCGGCCGCGGATATGGCCGCGACCCCCAGGTTTCGTCTGCGCATCTTTCGTTCCTCTCGTTGCGTGGCACCACGTGGATCGTGAGGGTCGCGTGCGGGCAGGGCCCGGGATCAGTGCGTGAGGATCTTCGACAGGAAGTCGCGGGCCCGGTCGCTGCGGGGAGCGGTGAAGAACTCCTCGGGGGTCGCCTGCTCGACGACCTGCCCGCCGTCCATGAAGACGACGCGGTGCGCGGCCTTGCGCGCGAAGCCCATCTCGTGGGTGACGACGATCATCGTCATGCCCTCGCGTGCGAGGGCGACCATGACGTCGAGGACCTCGTTGATCATCTCGGGGTCGAGCGCCGAGGTCGGCTCGTCGAAGAGCATGACCTTGGGGTTCATGGCGAGCGCCCGCGCGATCGCGACGCGCTGCTGCTGGCCGCCAGAGAGCTGGGCGGGGAGCTTGTCGGCCTGGTCGGCGACGCCCACCCGCTCGAGCAGGGTCATGGCGAGCTGCCGGGCCGGTGAAGCCTTGACGCCCTTGGCCTTGATCGGGCCGAGCGTGACGTTCTCGAGGACGGTCTTGTGGGCGAACAGGTTGAACGACTGGAAGACCATGCCCACGTCGGCGCGCAGCCGGGCGAGCTCACGCCCCTCCTCGGGCAGCGGGACCCCGTCGATCGTGATGGTGCCCGAGTCGATGGTCTCGAGCCGGTTGATGGTGCGGCACAGCGTGGACTTCCCGCTGCCCGACGGGCCGATCACGACGACGACCTCGCCGCGGCTGACCGTGAGGTCGATGTCGCGGAGCACGTGGAGCGCGCCGAAGTGCTTGTTGACGTCGGTGAGCACGACCAGCGGGTCGCCGAGGGGGTGCGACGCGTCGACGGGCGGTGCCGAATCGTCCGGTAAGGCCTCGACTGGGGGAAGGTCTGCCATTTGTTGAACCTAGGGGGCAATTGTTGCGAGTGCTACCGGTACAGGTCACGTCCCGGCAACGTTCCGGACGTCCGGCCGGGGACGACGCCCCAGGTCGCGCGGCTCGGCCCCGGGGCCGGCCTTACCCTTGACGGTGATGTCCACGACCACGCCTCCCCGCCCCGCCACGACCGACGACACCGCGCCCCGCCGCACCTACCTCGTCAAGACGCTCGGCTGCCAGATGAACGTGCACGACTCCGAGCACATGGCGGGCATGCTCGAGGCGGCCGGATACGTGGCCGCCGACCCGCAGGACGCCGCGGACGAGGCGGCCGACGTCATCGTCATCAACACGTGCGCCGTGCGGGAGAACGCCTCGGACAAGCTCTACGGCAACCTGGGGCGCCTCGCGGGGGCCAAGCGCGCCCGGCCCGGCATGCAGATCGCCGTGGGCGGCTGCCTGGCGCAGAAGGACCGCGCGGGCATCGTGGACCGGGCCCCGTGGGTCGACGTGGTCTTCGGCACCCACAACCTCGACGCGTTGCCCGTGCTGCTCGAGCGCGCGCGCCACAACCAGCGCGCCGAGGTCGAGATCGCCGAGTCGCTCCAGGTGTTCCCCTCGACGCTGCCCACCCGGCGCGAGTCGGTGTACGCGGGCTGGGTGTCGATCAGTGTGGGCTGCAACAACACGTGCACCTTCTGCATCGTGCCGCACCTGCGCGGCAAGGAGCGCGACCGCCGGCCGGGGGAGATCCTCGCCGAGGTCGGCGCGCTCGTGGACCAGGGGGCGATCGAGGTCACGCTGCTCGGGCAGAACGTCAACTCCTACGGCGTCGAGTTCGGCGACCGCGGAGCGTTCGCGAAGCTGCTGCGCGCGACCGGCGCGATCGAGGGCCTCGAGCGGGTGCGCTTCACGTCTCCGCACCCTGCGGCCTTCACCGACGACGTCATCGCCGCGATGGCCGAGACCCCGACGGTGATGCCGCAGCTGCACATGCCGCTCCAGTCCGGGTCGGACCGGGTGCTGCGGGCGATGCGCCGCTCGTACCGCTCGGAGAAGTTCCTCGGCATCCTCGACCGCGTACGGGCCGCGATGCCCGACGCGGCGATCACCACCGACATCATCGTGGGCTTCCCGGGCGAGACCGAGGAGGACTTCGCGGAGACGCTCCGCGTGGTCGAGGCGTCCCGGTTCTCGTCGGCGTTCACGTTCCAGTACTCCCCGCGCCCGGGCACGCCCGCGGCCGACCTGCCCGACCAGCTGCCCAAGGAGGTCGTGCAGGAGCGCTTCGAGCGGCTCACGGCGCTCTCGGACCGCATCGCGCTCGAGGAGAGCCGGGCCCAGGTGGGACGCCGGGTCGAGGTGCTCGTCGCCGAGAGCGGCGGGCGCAAGGACGAGGCGACCCACCGCATCTCCGGACGGGCCGCGGACAACCGTCTGGTGCACGTCGCGCTGCCCGTCGGCCTCGACGCGGCGGCCGCGCCCCGCCCCGGGGACATGGTCGTCGCGCAGGTCACGCAGGCCGCGCCGTACCACCTCGTCGCCGACTCGGCCCTGGCCTCGGCACCGGTCTTCGAGGTGCGTCGCACCCGCGCCGGCGACGCGTGGGCCGCGCGGCAGGACGGCGGCACCGACGAGCACGCGCACGGCGGTGCGGGCGGGGGCGGCTGCGGCACGGGGGCTCCCGCGCCGGCCGGTCCGGTGACGCTCGGGCTGCCGTCGTTCGCACGCCCCACGGCCTGACACGCCCCACGGCCTGACACACCCCACCGCCTGAGCCCGACGACGGGCCGACGGCTCAGTTGTCGGGCGTCCCGGGCGGCGGGGGAGCGTCGGTCGGGATGACACCCTCGATCGACGAGAACATCTGCACTCCCGTGCCGAGCCCGCACGCGAGGAGCTGGGCGATCTGCACGTCGGTCGCGCCCTCCTCGAGGTCGGCCGAGACCTCGCTGTAGAGCGCGAGCAGCCCGTCCTCCTCACGCACGTAGACCTTGGGCCAGATGCGCTCGCGGTTCCAGTCGTTCACCGCGAGGGCCACGGCCCGGCGACGCTCGAGCGGGAGCTGACGCTGCCAGCGGCCGCGCACCTGCAGGATCTCCTCGTGCTCGCCGAGCAGCAGGAACCAGAACCGGTTGCCGTCCCAGGTGCCCGTCAGGTCGCCGTCGTCGTCCACGAGGAACCGGTAGCCGCGCGAGCGCAGGTAGTCGGCGACGCGCTCACGGGTGAGCGGCGTGGGGCTCTCGTCGTCGCGGTGCGCGGCGATGCGCTTCGTGGGCTTGCGCACACCCGGCTTGCGCACCCCCAGCACGCGCGAGAGCCAGTCGCCGATCGGCCGGGGGCTCACGGGGCGCTCCGGGCCGGGTCGGGGTACAGCTCGTCGATCGCGTCGAAGAACATGCTGCCCGTGCTCAGCCCGCAGAACAGCAGCTGGTTGAGCTGGTCGTCGGTCACGCCGTGCTCGAGGTCGGTCGCGACCTCGGCGATGACGTGCACCATGCCGTTGTCGCGGACACGCACGTAGGCCTTGGGCCAGATGCGGTCGGCGTTCCACTCGTTGCACGCGTCGAGCACCTCCTCGAGGCGCTCGATGGCGACCTCCCGGTGCCACTGCCCACGGATCTGGAGGATCTCGGACTCGTCGCCGAACAGGAAGAAGTAGAACAGGCGCCCGCGCCACAGCCCGCCGAGGTCGCCGTCGCTGTCCACGAAGTAGCTGAAGCTGTTGCGCGTGAACCACTCGGCGATGCGGGCGGTCGTCACGGGGGTCGGCACGTCGTCGACGAGCTGCGCCCCGAGCTCGCGTTCGAGGAGCTCGGTGACCTGCTCGTGCAGCTCGTCGTCCTCACCCGCGCCCGAGCCGACGCCCTCGGGGCTGTGCCGCCTGCTCTCCGGCGGGAGCCCGAGCCAGCGGCTCAGTCGACGGTCCCGGAAGAAACCCATGCCGAAACCCTACTCGTGCCTCGGACGGGCTCGGCCACACCGGTCGACCGGGCGCACCCGCGGGGTCGTCCCACGGTGGGACCCACCTCCAGGACGGCTGGGCTACCCTCGGGCGCTGGCGCACCCGCCGTCGCACCCAGCCGTCGCACGCACGAGACACGAGGACCGATCCCATGGGCATGTTCAGCAGACCGGACGCGGCCGCTCCGGCGACCGGGCTCGAGAGGTTGACCCACCAGCGCATCGTCGAGGTGCTCGAGGCCCAGGGCTTCACCTACCTGCTCGACGACGACGGAGACATCTGCGGCCGGTGGGGCGAGCACGTCTTCTACTTCTTCCTGCTGGGCCGCGACTCGGAGTACCTGCAGGTGCGAGGCCGCTGGGCGCGTGAGGTCGGGCCGAGCGAGATCGACGCGCTGACGGCCGAGGCCAACACCTGGAACCTCGACAAGCTGTGGCCCAAGGTCTATGTGCGCGCCGAAGGCTCGGAGGTGGGCGTCTACTCCGAGCACACGGTGGACTACGAGCACGGGGTCAGCGACGGCCAGCTCCAGCTGCACCTGGCGTGCGGCATCAGCACCGCGCTGCAGTTCTTCGCGCACCTCGACGAGCTGTACCCGGACGCCGTGGCGGCGTCGCGCGGCGCCGCGGCGGCCGGAGGTCCGGCAGCCGGCGCCTGATCCGGTCCTCACCGCCTCGCACCCGCCCCCGCACCCGCCCCCGCACCCGCCTGCGCACCCGGGCCGGGTACGGGCGCACGGGGCGCGTCGGTCGGGTGGCCCGCGAGCCGCTACGGTCGGAGCATGCTCGTCGCCGCCGCGCTCGTCCCTGAGACCGCCCTCCTGGTTCCCGGGGCCGCTGGCCGGGCCGACGTGCTCGACGACGTCCGTGCTGCGGCCCTGGAGGCCGTGCGCAGCGTGGTGGACGCACGCCCCGACCAGCTCGTCGTCGTCGCACCGGGCCCGGTGGACCGGGTGCTGGGGGAGCACGTGCGGGCGAGCCTCGCGCCGGCCGGCATCCCGGACGGCCAGCTCGGCTGGCAGCCGCCCGTCCCCGCGGTGCCCGGTGACTTCCCGGCAGGCATCGGCGCGAGCGTCGGGATGCTTCTCACGGGGGCTGCGGGGTGGACGGGCCGGACGCTCGTCGCTGAGGTCGCAGAGCCCGAGGGGGCGGGCCCGGAGCCCCTCGAGGGCGCAGGGGACGCCGCCGACACCGGGGGGCCGAGCGCGAGGACCCGGGCCGAACGGCTGCAGCATTTCGGTGCGACGCTCGCCGCTGCCGCGGACGCCTCGGTGCGGGTCGGTCTCGTCGTGGCGGGGTCGTTGAGCGCGCGGCACGGCCCCGACGGTCCGCTCGCCGACGACCCCCGGGCCGAGCTGTTCGACAGCGAGCTCCTCGCCGACCTGGCCGACGGCGGCCCCGCCGCTCGTGCACGCATGGCGAGGTCTTCGAGCGACGAGGCGTCGTCGCTCGCGGTCAGCGGATGGGGGCCGTGGCAGGTGCTCGTGGGCGCCGTCGGCGGCCCTCCGGCCGACCGTCAGGTGCAGGCCGCGGTGCTGACGGCGCAGGCCCCGTTGGGCGCGCAGTACGTGGTGGCGACGTGGACCCCCGACGTCGAGGTCGGGGCATGAGGCTCGTCGTGGCGGTCGTCGGTCCCACGGCGACCGGGAAGTCCGACCTCGGTCTGGCGCTCGCGGAACGGCTCGGCGGGGAGGTCGTCAACACCGACGCGATGCAGCTGTACCGGGGCATGGACATCGGCACAGCGAAGCTCGACCCCGCCGAGCGGCGCGGGATTCCCCACCACCAGCTCGACGTGCTCGACCCGACCGAGGACGCGTCGGTCGCCGACTACCAGGCCGCGGCCCGCGCCGACCTCGGACGCATCGACGCCCGGGGAGCGCGCGCGATCGCCGTCGGCGGGTCAGGGCTGTACGTCCGGGCCCTGCTCGACCGCATGGAGTTCCCCGGCACCGACCCACAGGTCCGGGCCCGGCTCGAGGAGCGCGTCGAGACCGAGGGGTCGCGTGCGCTGCACGCCGAGCTCGAGCGGCTCGACCCCCGCGCCGCGGCCGGCATCGGGCCGCGCAACGCCCGACGCGTGGTGCGGGCGCTCGAGGTCATCGAGCTCACGGGACGGCCGTACTCGGCGACGCTCCCGCAGCACGTGTACGAGGTCCCCGCGGTCCAGATCGGCCTGGACTGCGACCGTGAGGTGCTCGACGCACGGGTCGAGGCGCGGGTCGCGCGCATGTGGGACGCGGGCCTGGTCGCCGAGGTCGAGGCGCTGGCCCAGCGGGGGTTCGGACGCACAGCGGCGCGTGCCGTGGGATACGCCGAGACCCTCGCGATGCTGCGCGGCGAGCTCGACGAGGCCCAGGCCCGGGCGGCCGTCGAGGCCGGGACGCGGCGGCTCGCCCGCAAGCAGATGGGCTGGTTCGGTCGCGACCCGCGCGTGCACTGGCTCGACGCGCGCGCTCCTGACCTGGTTGATCGTGCGCTCGACCTCGTCGCCGCGGCCGACGCGGGCACCCTCGGTCCGGCCACGGACGACCCGGCTCCGCGCCGTAGTCTGGGTTCATGACTGCGCCTGCGCCCGGGTCGCCCGGCCTGCTGACCGTGACCAAGGGGCACGGCACCCAGAACGACTTCGTGCTGGTCGACGACCGGTTCGACGCGCTCGACCTGACCGAGGCCCTGGTGCGTGCGCTCGCGGACCGCAGGGCGGGGATCGGCGGCGACGGCGTGATCCGCCTCGTGCCCTGCGACGCGCTCCCCGAGGGCGCCCGCTGCCTCGCGCAGGACCCGCGCGCCGAGTGGTTCATGGACTACCGCAACGCCGACGGCTCGATCGCCGAGATGTGCGGCAACGGCGTGCGCGTGTTCGCGGCCTACCTCGTCGAGCTCGGCCTGTGGGACCCCGCGGCCGACGGCGACCTGACGATCGGGACGCGCGCCGGGGTGCGCCACGTCCGCCAGGAGCCCGTGGCCGGGGCGCCCGGCGGGGTCTGGTACGCGGTCGACATGGGCCGCTGGCACCTCCCCGGAGGGGCGGCCGCCGAGCGCGCCGGGTTCGACGCCGAGGTCGTCGTCACGGGCCTCGAGGTCGCCCGGCCCGCACTGAGCGTCGACGTGGGCAACCCGCACACCGTGCTCGCGCTGGCAGGCGACGCCGAGCTCGACGCGGTCGACCTGACCCGCGCGCCGTCGGTCTCGCCGCAGCCGCCGCACGGCACCAACGTCGAGCTCGTGCTCCCGCTCGGCGAGCAGACCGCCCCCGACGGCACCCTCGTGGGCCGCGCCCGCATGCGCGTGCACGAGCGCGGGGTAGGGGAGACGCGGTCGTGCGGCACGGGCGCGTGCGCGGCTGCGCTCGCGGTACGGACGTGGGGCGGCCCGCAGGCCCCCGACGTCTGGCTCGTCGACGTCCCGGGCGGGACCGTGCGGGTGCGCGTGCTGGCCGACGACCACGTCGAGCTCGCGGGCCCCGCTGTGCTCGTGGCCCGCGCCGAGGTCGACCTGGCCGCGCTCGCGGTCTGAGCCCGCCGCGGCGACCGGCTGACGGGCGGGTGGCCGGGCGTGGTGCGCGGAACACCGGGACCCGGACCCGCGTTGCAGCGGGCATGACCGAGCCACCCCGCGTCGTCGAGACCGACGACGTCGTGCTGACGGGCGACGACCTCGGTGCGCCCCTCGGGCCGCGCGCCACGTTCGTCCAGCTCTCGAGCGCGTTCTGCCTGCCCTGCCGGTCGACGAGGACCGTGCTCGCGCGCGTCGCGGCCCAGCACGAGGGGGTGGCGCACATCGAGCTCGACGTGGCCGATCACCTCGACCTCGGCGAGCGGCTGGACGTGGCCGCGACGCCCACCGTGCTCGTGCTCGACGCCGCCGGTGTCGTGCGGGTGCGGGCCGTCGGGGCGCCGACCCTCGCGCAGGCGCGGGTCGCGCTCGCGCGGGCGCTCAGCGGGCCGTGACCCGCAGCACCCGGAAGCCCTTGGCGGTGGCCACCCGCTCGACCGTGGCCGCGTCGCCCAGCTGGTCGGCGACCCATCGTTGGAGCGAGTCGGCCCCCAGGTTCTTGCCGACCACGAGGTGGGCCTCGGCCCCCGGGGCGAGCCGGGGGAGCCAGCGCAGCAGCAGCTCGTGCAGGGCCTCCTTGCCGACCCGGATGGGCGGGTTGGACCAGATCGCGGCGAGGCGCACGTCCGCGGGCACGTCGTCCGGGGTGGTCGCGACGACGTTCGCCAGGCCCAGCCGCTCGGCGTTGCGGCGCACCAGGTCGAGCGCGCGCTCGTTGACGTCCACGGCCCAGACCCGCGCGTCGGGCGACGCGAGCGCGAGGCTCAGGGCGACGGGCCCCCAGCCGCAGCCCAGGTCGAGCAGGTCGCCCGTGGCGGGGGCCGGCGGGACGGTGCGGAGCAGGACCTCGGTGCCGAGGTCGACGTGCTCGGGCGAGAACACCCCGCCCGCGGTCTCGACCTCGACGTCCTGCCCGGCGAGGTGGACGCGCAGCGTGCGGCGCTCGTCGGCAGAGGCCGGCTGGGCGGTGAAGTAGTGGTCGTTCCCGGTCATCCCGCGACCCTATCCGGGCCCGCGGGGCCCTCAGCCCGCAGCGAATAGCGTCGCGTCGCGCCTCGCGGGCGTGACACCCTGGACGTGGGACCGGACGGCTGGTTCTTCGACGGGCGGGTGGACCCGCTCGTGCAGCACCGACGAGAGGCAACGTGTGAACGACCCGCAGCACCCCGTGGCGCGCCAGGACGACGACGACGAGGCCGTGGTGCCCCGCAGCGCGCAGCAGGTGGCGGACGACGTCGTGGCGCGGGTGCTCGCCCGGGCCGGCACGGCTCGGCACGACGGTGGCACCGTGCACTCGGCCTACGACGGCGACCAGCTCGACCTCGAGGAGCGCACCTCGCTGCGCCGCGTGGCGGGCCTGTCGACCGAGCTCGAGGACGTCACCGAGGTCGAGTACCGGCAGCTGCGGCTCGAGCGCGTGGTGCTCGTCGGGATCTGGGGCGCACCCGCCAACGAACCTGGCTCGAGCACCGCCGAGGAGGCCGAGATCTCGCTGCGCGAGCTGGCCGCCCTCGCCGAGACCGCGGGCTCGGAGGTGCTCGACGGCCTGCTGCAGCGCCGCCGCAACCCCGACCCCGGCACGTTCCTCGGCTCGGGCAAGGCCGCCGAGCTCGCGACGGTCGTCGCGGCCGTCGGCGCCGACACCGTCGTGGTGGACGCCGAGCTCGCCCCCTCGCAGCGACGCGCGCTCGAGGACGTGGTGCGGGTCAAGGTGATCGACCGCACCGCGCTGATCCTCGACATCTTCGCCCAGCACGCCAAGTCGCGGGAGGGCAAGGCCCAGGTGGAGCTCGCCCAGCTCGAGTACCTGCTGCCGCGCCTGCGTGGCTGGGGTGACTCGATGTCCCGGCAGGCCGGTGGCCAGGTCGGTGGCGCAGGGGCAGGCATGGGCTCGCGTGGGCCCGGTGAGACGAAGATCGAGCTCGACCGCCGCCGGATCCGTGACCGCATGGCAAAGCTGCGCCGCGAGATCGCCGCGATGGAACCCGCCCGCGTGACCAAGCGGGCCAACCGCAAGCGCAACGCCGTCCCCTCGGTGACGATCGCGGGCTACACCAACGCAGGCAAGTCGTCGCTGCTCAACCGGCTCACGGGCGCCGGGGTGCTGGTCGAGAACGCCCTGTTCGCGACCCTGGACCCGACCGTGCGCCGTGCCGAGGCCGCCGACGGGCGCGTGTACACGCTGACCGACACGGTCGGCTTCGTGCGCTCGCTGCCGCACCAGCTCGTCGAGGCTTTCCGGTCGAGCCTCGAAGAGGTCGCGGACGCCGATCTCGTGCTGCACGTCGTCGACGCCTCGCACCCCGATCCGGAGGGGCAGATCGCGGCCGTCCGGCACGTGTTCGCCGACATCCCCGGCGCGATGGACGTGCCCGAGGTCATCGTGCTCAACAAGGCCGACCTGGCCGACCCGGACGTCGTCGCCCGGCTGCGTTCGCGCGAGCCCGGCGCGGTCGTCGTCTCGGCGCACACCGGTGAGGGCATCGAGCAGCTGCAGGCGCTGATCGCCGACCAGCTGCCGCGACCCGGGGTGCCCGTCGACGTCGTGATCCCGTACGACCGGGGCGACCTGGTCAACCGGGTGCACCTGCACGGCGAGATCGACTCCGAGGAGCACACCCCGGCCGGCACGTCGCTGCGCGGGCGCGTCGACGAGTCGCTCGCGGCCGAGCTCGCCGCCGCCGCGGTCCGCACCGACTGAGGCGTCAGCCGCGGCGACTAGGCTGTCGCGGTGCCTGAGCCCGAACCTGCCGTGTCCGTGGACGAGCTCCTGGACCTCGCGGTCGGGGCGCTCGGCGGGTCTCCGCGCGAGGGCCAGCAGCAGATGGCCCGCGCGGTCGCCGAGACGATCGAGGCCGGTGAGCACCTGCTCGTGCAGGCGGGCACCGGCACGGGGAAGTCGCTCGGGTACCTGGTGCCCGCTGTGCGCCACGCCGTGCTCGAGGACGAGCGCGTCATCGTCTCGACCGCGACCTTGGCCCTCCAGCGGCAGGTCATCACGCGGGACCTCCCGCTGGTGGCCGACGCGCTCGCGCCCCGGCTGCCGCGTCCGCCGCGCATCGCGCTGCTCAAGGGCTGGCACAACTACGTCTGCGTGCACAAGGTCGCGGGGGGCTACCCGGCCGACGAGCCCGGCACCCTGTTCGACCTGGGCGACCACGCCGGTGCGGCCGACCACCCGGCCCCCGAGGCCGGCGAGGGTCGCGCGCGGGGCGGACGCGGCGCGGGCGAGGACCTCGGCGCGCAGGTCGTGCGGCTGCGCGAGTGGGCCGCGGAGACCGAGACCGGCGACCGGGACGACCTCGTCCCGGGCGTGAGCGAGCGCGCCTGGCGGCAGGTGTCGGTGACGTCGCTCGAGTGCCTCGGTGCGCGCTGCCCGCTGCTCGACGAGTGCTTCCCCGAACGTGCCCGCGGGCTGGCCCGCGAGGCCGACGTGGTGGTCACGAACCACGCGATGCTGGGCATCGCGGCGTCGGGGTCTCCCGGCGTCCTGCCCGAGCACGAGGTGCTCGTGGTCGACGAGGCGCACGAGCTCACCGACCGGGTGACGGCCCAGGCCACGGGCGACCTGTCGGTGGGCACGATCGAGCACGCCGCGCGGCTCGCACGTCGGCACGGCGGGCTCGCCACCACCGACCTCGACGCGGCGAGCGCGGCCCTCGGTGCCGTGCTCATGGAGCTGCCCGAGGGTCGCTTCGCCGACGGCCTGCCACCCGCCGCCCTCGACGCCGTGGCGGCCGTGCGTGACGCGTCCCGCGCGCTGCTCTCGGCCCTCAAGCCCGAGGGGGTCCCCGCGCAGGCGGTGGGTCGCTCGACGTCGGGACCGCCCGACGGCGGGCTGAAGATGGCGGTCTCCACGATGCTCATGCTGTTCGAGACCGCCGAGCGCATGGCGGGCGACCCCGAGGACAACCGGCACACGGTGCTGTGGTGCGCCCGCGGTGACGGCACCGCGCGCGGCGGCACCATGACGCGCCTGCACGCCGCGCCGCTGGCGGTCAACGGGCTGATCCGCACGAACCTGTTCGCCGGCCGGTCCGCGGTCCTCACGTCGGCCACGCTCGCGCTGGGCGGCTCGTTCGCACCGGTCGCCCGCTCGGTCGGCCTCGAGTCGCGCCCCGACGCCGAGCCTCGCGGCCCCGAGAAGCTCGCGGGCACCGGCGCAGCCCCGGTGCCGTCGTCGCTGCCCTGGCGGGGCCTCGACGTGGGCTCGCCGTTCGACTACGGGCGCCAGGGCATCCTCTACATCGCCCGGCACCTGCCCCCGCCCGGGCGCGAGCCCGCCACGGACGCCCAGCTGGACGAGATCGCCGAGCTCATCACCGCCGCCGGGGGACGCACCCTCGGGCTGTTCTCCTCCCGCCGCGCCGCCGACGCCGTGGCTCAGGCGATGCGCGAGCGCCTCGACGTCCCGGTGCTCGCTCAGGGCGACGACCAGCTCCCGACGCTCGTCCAGGCGTTCGCGGCGGACGAGAAGACCTGCCTCTTCGGCACCCTGTCGCTGTGGCAGGGCGTCGACGTGCCCGGGCCCGCGTGCCAGCTCGTGCTGATCGACCGCATCCCGTTCCCGCGCCCCGACGACCCGGTGCGGTCGGCCCGGTCCGACGCGGTCGCGGCGGCCGGTGGCAACGGCTTCATGTCGGTGTCCGCGACGCACGCCGCGCTGCTGCTCGCGCAGGGCGCCGGGCGGCTGATCCGCTCGACCACCGACCGTGGCGTCGTCGCGATGCTCGACCCGCGGCTCGCGACCGCGCGCTACGGCGAGTTCCTCGCCCGGTCGCTGCCGGAGTTCTGGCGGACCACCGACCGGGAGGTCGCGCTGGCCGCCCTCCGCCGGCTCGACGCGGTTTCGTCCGTCAGCAACTAGCCTGGTCGGACGGCACCACGGTGCCGTGCGGGCGATTCGGCCCACCGGTGGAGGAGGACGCGTGAGCGCGAGCGACGAGAGTGACGACCTGGGCTTCCCGAGCACCCCGGCAGGCCCCCAGCGGCGCACGAGCAAGCTCGCGGTCGTGGGTGCGGGCGCGGTCGGTTCGACCATGGCGTACGCCGCGCTCATGCGGGGCGCAGCCCGGACGGTGGCGCTGTACGACATCAACAAGGCGAAGGTCGAGGCGGAGGCTCTCGATCTGGGGCACGGGATCCAGTTCATGCCGATGGCCGACGTGATCGGCTCGGACGACATCGCTGTGTGCGCCGACGCCGACGTCGTGGTCGTCACCGCCGGCGCGAAGCAGAAGCCCGGCCAGACCCGCATCGACCTCGCCGAGGCCACGATCTCCCTCGTCGGCAAGATCCTCCCGGGCCTGGTCGAGGTCGCGCCGAACGCCGTCTACGTGATGGTCACCAACCCGGTCGACATCGTCACCTACGCGGCGCTCAAGATGTCCGGCCTGCCCTCCAACCAGCTCTTCGGCTCGGGCACGGTGCTCGACTCCTCCCGGCTGCGCTACCTCATCGCGCAGCACACCGGGGTCGCGGTGCAGAACGTGCACGCGTACATCGCGGGCGAGCACGGGGACACCGAGCTGCCCCTGTGGAGCTCGGCGACGATCGGCGCGGTTCCCCTCCTCGACTGGAACGGCATCGGCGGGCGCGGACCGCTGACCGAGGACGTGCGCGAGGGGATCGCGCGCGAGGTCGTCGAGTCGGCCTACCGCATCATCGAGGGCAAGGGCGCCACGAACTACGCCGTCGCCCTCGCGGGCTCCCGCATCATCGAGGCCGTGCTCAAGGACGAGCAGCGGATCCTGCCCGTCTCGTCGCTGCTCAGCGACTTCCACGGCATCTCGGACGTGTGCCTGTCGGTGCCGGCGCTGGTGGGCGGTCTCGGGGTGGGCGAGCAGCTCGAGATCCCGATGTCCTCCGACGAGCTCGCGGGGCTGCGTCGTTCGGCCGAGGCGCTCAAGGCCGTCGCGCGGCGGTTCGGCCTGTAGCGCGCGGCGGCGCTCGGGCCGGCGCTGGGGCCCGACAGGCGCGGCGCCGGCGCTCAGTGGGTGCGAAGCGCCTGAATGAGCTCGTCCTTGCGCATCGACGACCGACCCGCGATGCCGAGCTCGGCCGCACGCTCGCGCAGCCGGCTCACCGTCCAGCCGTCGTACGAGCCGGCCTCGCCGCCTCTGCGGGCGACAGCGCTGCGTGAGGTGTCGGCGGCGGTGTTGGCGATGCGTGCCGACTTCTCCTTGCTGTCACCCTCCGCGCGCAGGCGCTCGTAGAGCTCCTTGTCCTTGACGCTCGGCCCAGGGTCTCTGATGCGTCCGGGCATGCCGACCCTCCTCAGCTCTCGGGCCCGGGTGCGGGCCCGTCTGCACAGCCTTCCGGAGCCGGGCGTCGCTCGCACCCCGTCGGACCGGTGCAGGTTCGACGGGGTGGGCTCGGGCGGTCCGCTCGGCTCAGAGGCTGCGCAGCACGCTCACGACGCGCCCCAGGACCTGGGCGTCGTCGCCCGGGATCGGGGAGTACGCGGGGTTGTGCGGCAGCAGCCACACGTGTCCCTCGCTCTGCTTGAACGTCTTGACGGTCGCCTCGCCGTCGATCATCGCGGCCACGATCTCGCCGTTCTCGGCCACCGGCTGACGGCGGACCACGACCCAGTCGCCGTCGCAGATCGCGGCGTCGATCATCGAGTCGCCCGCGACCTTGAGCAGGAACAGCTCGCCGTCGCCCACGAGCTGGCGCGGCAGCGGGAACACGTCCTCGACGACCTGCTCGGCGAGGATCGGACCACCGGCGGCGATCCGACCCACGACGGGGACGTAGGACGGCGTCGGGGTGCTGTCGCGCGCGGCCGTGTCTTCGTCGCCGAAGCCTGCCGAGGTCGCCGGCGACCAGCGCTGCACGCCGCGCGAGTCGTCGGCCTGCACGACCTCGATCGCGCGCGGGCGGTGCGGGTCGCGTCGCAGGTAGCCCTTGCGCTCGAGCGTGGTGAGCTGGTGCTTGACGCTCGACGGGCTCGTGAGACCGACGGCCTCGCCGATCTCCCGCATGCTCGGCGGGTACCCGCGCAGCTCGACCGACGAGCGGACGGTGTCGAGCACGAGCCGCTGGCGCGGGGTCAGCTCGTCATCGGGGGGAGCGGCCGGGAGCGAACGGACGGTGGCCGTCGTCGTGCCCGGCGCCCGTGCCGGGCCGTCCTGGACCGTGCTGCCGTCGTTGCCCACCGTTGGCCTCCCCAAAGCTCACTCGTCCGTGTGGCGCTGTCGCGGGGCCGTTGCGCCGACCGGGTGTCCGTGTCGGTGCCTCGTGATGCCCTGTCACCTGTGGCGCCAGCCTAGGGGAGCGGACCCGTTCGATCAAACATCTGTTCGAGCGAGTCTCGACATCTCCTCCCGGCGAGTGGTAGACATCGTACAAGCGTTCGACGTACAGGTGTTCGAGCGACCGAGATGGTCCGACGAGAGGTGGTTCCGGTGAGCACGATGGTGATCGGCCCCGTGGCCGTCCGTGGTGAGGCGTTCGCCGGGTCGCTGGTCCCGCGTGGCGCGGGCCGGGCCGAGCGGGACGGTCTCAGCGCCCGGGAGCGCGTCTCGCTCGACACCGGCGCTCCGCTGCGACTGACCACGCGCGGTCGCTGGGTCGTGGCGGTGCTGTCGCTCGTGGTCGTGAGCCTGGTGGGCCTCATCGGTACGCGCGCCGTCGCCGACGCGCCGCCGCCCGCCCTCGAGAGCTACACCGTGATGGCGGGGGACACCTTCTGGCAGATCGCCGCAGACGTGGCCGGTCCGGGGGAGGACGTCCGGGACGTCATCCTCGAGCTCGTCGAGCTCAACGGGCTCGACGGCGCCGGCCTGATGTCGGGGCAGCAGATCCTGCTTCCCACGGAGCGTTGAACGGCGCGTCCGCAGCGCGGTGCCGCGGTGCACGGCCCGGTGAGCGGCCACCTTGCAGGCCGACGACCCGACGACATATGTTGCTTCTCGACGTCTGTCAAGACGTCAGGACGTCGCGCCCCCTGTGCGGCGCATCATCAACCGGTCTGCGGTCGCCCACGGGCGGCGGGCCTACCGGCGAGGAGCCACCTGTGCACTGCCCGTTCTGTCGGCACGGCGACTCGAGGGTCGTCGACTCCCGCACCTCGGACGACGGTGCGTCGATCCGGCGGCGCCGTCAGTGCCCGCAGTGCAACCGGCGCTTCACCACCGTCGAGACCGCGAGCCTGTCGGTCGTCAAGCGCTCGGGGGTGACCGAGCCCTTCAGTCGGGAGAAGGTCGTCAACGGGGTGCGCAAGGCCTGCCAGGGGCGGCCCGTGAGCGAGGACGACCTCGCTCTGCTCGCGCAGCGCGTCGAGGAGACCATCCGCGCGAGCGGCAGCGCCGAGCTCGACGCCTACGAGATCGGCCTGACCATCCTGGGTCCGCTCCGCGAGCTCGACGAGGTCGCCTACCTGCGGTTCGCGAGCGTGTACCAGGCATTCAGCTCGCTCGAGGACTTCGAGGCCGCCATCACGGTGCTGCGGGCCGAGCACGAGGTCGCCGCGGCGACCGACGAGACGGGTCCGGCGGCGGGCGACGCACGGTCCGAGCAGGACTGACACCCCTCAGGTCGCGGCGCGTCGCCCACGGTCGTCGCTCGAGGCGGCCGTGAGACGGACATTTTTCTCCGTCGTGCGCGCAGGCATAGGTTGCGGAGCGTGATCCCCGACGACCTGACGCTTCTGCGCACCCCTGGAACCCCTGCCGTGCTGCCCGACGGGAGGCACGCCGTCATCTCGGTGGTCGGTCCCGACCTGGAGGCCGACGAGTACACCGGGCAGCTGTGGGTCGTCGGCCTCGACGGCGCGTCCGCACCCCGCAGGCTCACCCGCGGGCACCGTGACACGTCCCCCGACGTCTCGCCCGACGGCCGCTGGGTCGCTTTCGTGCGCGCCGAGCCGCAAGGACGTCCGCAGGTCCACGTCGTCGAGGTCGCCGGTGGTGAGCCGGTGGCGCTCACCGAGGAGCCGCTCGGAGCCTCGACCCCCCGGTTCTCGCCAGACGGCACCCGCATCGCCTACCTCGCTCGGGTGCCCGACGACGGGCGGTACGTGGCGGGCGGCGATGCGGGCGCCGAGGCCCCGCGCCACATCACCACGTTCCAGTACCGGCACGACGGCCTGGGCTTCGGCACGGACCGGCGTCAGCACGTCATGGTCGTCGACGTGCCGCAGGATCCCGCGGCCCGCTCGGCGGTCGCTCCCGCCCGCACCCAGCTCACGCTCGGCGACGTCGACGTGGACGGCCACCGCTGGATGCCGGACGGCGCGCACCTCGTGGCCGTCGCCGCGGTGCACGAGGGCCGGGACGAGGACCTGCGGGTCGACGCCGTGGTCGTCGACGCCCGGACCCCGGGTGCACCGCGTCAGCTCACCACCGCGGGCGCGGGCAGCGACCTCGCGGTGGCGACGGTGGTGCCCGCCGCGGACGGCAGCCGGCTGTGGCTGCTCGCCCAGGACATGGGCCCGGACGGGCGGGAGTTCGTCGCCGCTCAGACCGGCCTGTTCGTGCTCGACCTCGTCGCCGACGAGGACGGCCCGACGGCCGTGGGCGCGCCGCGCCGCCTGACGGACGCCGAGGCGGTCGACCTGACCCCCGGCGTGCTGGTCCCGGCGGGCGACGAGGTGCTCGTCGGAGAGCTGAGCCGCGGTGCCGTCGAGCTGGTCGCGGTGCACGACGGCGAGCTGAGCGGCGGCGAGCTGAGCGACGGCGAGCTGCGCGTGGTGCTCGGTGCGCCGCACGTGGTGCAGGGTGCGGCTCTCGTGCCGGATGCCGGGCGCGTGGTCGTGACGTCGGCCGGCCCGGGCACCTCGGGCGACGTGCTCGTCGTCGACCTGGTGACGGGGCTGTCCCGCGAGGTCACCGACCTGTCCGAGCCGCTGCGGGCCACGGGACGCGTGCGCGTGCCGGTCGAGCTCGACGCGACGGCTCCCGACGGCTACCCCGTGTACGGCTGGGTGGTGCACCCGGATCCTGCGCGGTACGGAACCGGTCCGCACCCGACGATCCTGATGATCCACGGTGGTCCGTACGCGCAGTACACGCACGGCCTGTTCGACGAGGTGCAGGTGCTCGCCGAGGCCGGGTACGCGGTCGTGTACGGCAACCCGCGCGGGTCGGCCGGCTACGGCGCCGCGCACGGCCGGGCCATCACGAAGGGCTTCGGCACCGTCGACACGGACGACGTGCTCGCGCTGCTCGGCGCCGCCCTCGAGGACCCAGCGCTCGACGGCGCCCGGGTGGGCGTGATGGGCGGCTCGTACGGGGGCTACCTCACGGCGTGGCTGACGACGCGGACCGACCGGTTCGCGGCGGCGATCGTCGAGCGTGGCTTCCTGGACCCGGTCAGCTTCGTGGGGTCGAGCGACATCGGCTGGTTCTTCGGGCTGTCCTACCTCGGCGACGGCGGAACGCCCGAGGAGGCTGCGGCGCTGGCCGCGCAGTCGCCGATGGCGCAGGTCGCGCGCGTCCAGACGCCCACGCTCGTGATCCACTCCGAGCAGGACTGGCGGTGCCCGGTCGAGCAGGGCCAGCGCTGGTTCGTCGAGCTGAAGCGTCGTGGCGTCGAGTCCGAGCTGCTGCTGTTCCCGGGCGAGGGGCACGAGCTGACGCGGTCGGGGCGTCCGAGCCACCGCAAGGCGCGCTTCGAGCACGTCCTGACCTGGTGGGCGCGGCACCTGCCGGTGTGACCTCTGACGAACGAGGGCCTTGCCCGTCCGGGACCACCGGACGGACAAGGCCCTCGTTCGTGGGTGGGTGCGTCGGTCAGGCGCCGCCCATGACGCGTTCGCGCACGACGCGCCGCATGACCTTGCCGATCTGGGAGCGCGGCAGGTCGGCGACGATGACGAGCTCGCGGGGGAGGGCGTAGCGCGCGAGGCGCTGCTCGCACCAGGCCCGGACGGCGGCGAGGTCGAGCCCGGCGGTGCCGGCCGCGTCGGCGTCGAGGACGACGGCGGCCACGACCTTCTCGCCCATGTCCCCGCCGGGGATCCCGACGACGGCCACGTCGGCCACGCCCGGCATCGAGCGCAGGTGCGCCTCGACCTGCGAGGGGTACACCTTGTAGCCGCCGGTGACGATCATCTCCTTGATGCGGTCGACGAGCGTCGCGAAGCCGTGCTCGTCGACGACCACGACGTCGCCCGTGCGCAGCCAGCCGTCGGGCAGGAGCTGCTCGGCGGTCTCCTCGGGCCGGTTCCAGTAGCCCGAGAAGACCTGGGGGCCGCGGATGAGCAGCTCACCGCGCTCACCGGGGGCGACGTCGACCGAGGTGTCATCGGGGTCGACGACGCGCATCTCGGTGCTCGGGAACGGGAGCCCGAGGGCGCCGGGACGACGGTCTGCGGTGCAGGGGTTGCCGAGCGCGACGGGCCCGGTCTCGGTCATGCCGTAGCCCTCGATGAGGAGGCCGCCCGTGAGGCGCTCCCAGCGCTCGGCGGTGGCCCGCGCGATGGGCATGGCCCCGGCGAGCGCGAGCTTGATGCTGCTGAGGTCGGCGCCCTTCTTCTCGGCGAGGGCCGCGAGCCGGTCGAACATGGGCGCCACGCCGGGCAGGAACGTCGCGGGGCGCCTGCGCTGCGCGGCGAGGACGGCCTCGGGGTCGAACTTGCCGAAGGTGACGAGCGTCGCGCCGATGCGGGCTGCGTAGTTGAGGCACAGGGTGAGCCCGAACGCGTGGAAGAACGGGAGCACGGCGTAGAAGGTCTCGGTGCCGTCGGCGAGCTGTGTCCAGGCGCCGCCCTGCGTGGTGTTGGCGCCGAGCGAGCGGTGGGTCAGCACCGCGCCCTTGGGCGTGCCGGTCGTGCCTCCGGTGTACTGGATGGTGGCGACGTCGTCGGCGGTGGCGGGCGCGTGGCTCGCGGGGACGGGGGTCGCTGCGGCGACGAGGCGGTGCCACATCGGCGTGGTCGCGGGGACGTCACCCCTCAGCTGGGCGCGCAGGCGACGGGCCCGCGGCACCGGCAGCGACAGCGCGAGGCGCTTGGCGACGGGCAGGTCGCGCGTGAGGTCCACGGCGACGACCTGACGGAGCTGGGTGTTGTCCTGGATCGCGAGCACGCGGCTCGCGGTCTGCTCCCAGCAGATCGCCACGGCCGCGCCCGAGTCCCGCAGCTGGTGCTCGAGCTCACCCTCCGAGTAGGTGGGGTTGTGCTCGACCACGACGGCTCCGAGGCGCAGCACGGCCCAGTACGCGACGACGTGGGCATGGCAGTTGGGCAGCGCGATCGCGACCCGGTCGCCGCGCTGGACCCCGAGGGCCAGCAGCGCACCGGCGGCACGCTCGACCTCGTCGAGCAGCTCGCGGTACGTGGTGGTCTGACCCTCGAAGTCGACGGCGATGCGGTCGGGGAACCGCTCCGCGGTGCGGACGAGGGTCGCGGTGAGCGGCTCGTCGGGGACTGTGACGTCGGCGGGGACACCGGTCGCGTACGACGCGACCCAGGGACGGTCGATGGGTGAACTCACTCTTCGAGGGTAACCTACGGCCCCGTAAGTTACTACACAGTAGGTTGCAATTCACAGGTCGCTCGAACGCGGCCCCCAGAGGTTCACCCCGCCGTCGACGGCGTCGAGGTCGATCGCCGCGAGCTCGTCGGGCGTCAGGGGCGACTGGTGCAGCGCCGCCAGGTTCGACTCGAGCTGCTCCCGGGTGCGGGCCCCCAGCACGACTGTCGTCACGCGAGGGTCCCGCAGCACCCACCCGATCGCCAGCTGCGCGAGGCTCTGGCCCCGTGCCCGCGCGATCGCGTCGAGCGCGCGGACGTGCGCGAGGTTCGCCTCGCTCAGGTACTCCGGTCGCATCGGCCCGCCGCGGGCAGCCCGTGAGTCCGCCGGAACCCCGTGCAGGTAGCGGTCGGTCAGCAGGCCCTGCGCGAGCGGCGAGAACGCCGCGATCCCGAGCCCGCCGTCCGACGCGACCTCGAGCAGCGATCGCCCGCCGGCACCGGGGTCGGGCTCCTCGACCCAGCGGTTGAGCATCGAGTAGGACGGCTGGCAGATCGTCAGCGGCACGCCGAGCGACGCCGCGACCTCGAGGGCCTGCGCGGTGCGCGACGCCGAGTACGACGAGATCCCGACGGCCCGGGCGCGTCCGGAGGTGAGCGCGGTGCCCAGGGCCCCGATGGTCTCCTCGAGCGGGGTGCGGGGGTCGAACCGGTGGCTGTAGAACAGGTCGACGTGGTCCAGGCCCAGCCGCCCGAGCGACTGGTCGAGCGACGCGATCAGGTACTTGCGCGAGCCGTGCTCGCCGTACGGGCCGGGCCACTGCCGGTAGCCCGCCTTGGTCGAGACGACCAGCTGGTCGCGTGAGGACGCGAGGTCGCGCGTGAGGATCCGCCCGACGCTCTCCTCGGCGGCGCCCGGAGGGGGACCGTAGTTGTTCGCGAGGTCGAGGTGCGTGACCCCGAGGTCCACGGCGGCGAGCACGAGCTCGCGCTGCGTGGCGAAGGGCGTCGCGCCGCCGAAGTTCTGCCACAGCCCCAGGCTCACCTCGGGGAGCACCAGGCCGCTGCGTCCGCAGCGGCGTTCAGGCAGGTCGGGACGTGCGGAGGCGACGACAGGCATGGCATGACGGTACGCGGCCCCCGCCCGCCTAGACTGCCGGTGTCGACCTCTCCGGTCCTCGCCGCCGTGGCCCCGCGCCCCGGGGTGCAGCCGCGCAGCCCGCTTCGAATGCGCTGGCGCCCGGCGCGGACGTCAGGAAGGCTGGACAGGTGGCGCGACGGAAACCTCCGCGTGCCGCCGGACACCGTGCAGTACCCATGAGGAGGCATCGCGATGGCGCAGCAGGACGACAGGTCGACCGCACCGGCGGCTTCCGAGGACGCCAAGGCGAAGTTCCGCGAGGCGCTGGACCGCAAGAAGGCGGCCCAGCACCGCACGTCGGACGGGTCGGCGAACACCGGCTCCGTGCACAGCTCCGAGACCGCCGGTCCCGTGCAGCGCCAGTTCCGGCGCAAGTCGGGCTCGGCCTGACAGATCCGAACAGCAGGACCGACGACGGCGGCGACCGGGGCACGAGCCCAGGTCGCCGCCGTCGTCGGTCGAGCAGCCGGTGCGGCGCGCAGCACGCGCCGTGCAGCTACGAGAGCAGACGCATCCGCACCGACTCGGGCCGCGCCGCGAGGGCCTCGACGACCGCGGGGTCGACGTAGGCCCCGGCGTCGGTCACCACGTAGCCGATGTCTCCGCGGGTCCCGAGCAGCTGGCCCTCGATGTTCACGCCGTGCTCGGCGAGCGTCGCGTTGACGGCCGCGAGCACGCCCGGCACGTTCCGGTGCAGGTACGCGAGGCGGTGCGCACCCGGCAGCCGGTCCAGCGCGAGGTTGGGCAGGTTCACGCTCAGCGTGGTCGACCCGGTCGCGACGTAGTCGCGCAGCTTGTTCGAGACGAACTGGCCGATGGCCTCCTGCGCCTCCTCGGTCGACCCGCCGGTGTGCGGGGTGAGGATGACGTTGGGCAGCCCGCGCAGCTCGGAGTCGAACGGGTCACCCTTGCGCTTGGGCTCGACCGGGAACACGTCGACGGCCGCCCCCGAGAGATGGCCCGAGACGATCGCGTCCCGCAGCGCGGTGTAGTCGACCACGAAGCCGCGTGACAGGTTGAGGAACACGGCGCCGGGTCGCATCCGGGCGAACTGCTGCGCCCCGAACAGTCCCGCGTTCCCGCCCCGGCCGTCGACGTGCAGCGTCACGACGTCCGCGACCTCGAGCACCTCGTCGAGCGAGTCGGCGCGCCGGGCGTTGCCCAGCGAGAGCTTCTCGGAGGTGTCGTAGAAGACGACGGACATGCCGAGGTTCTCGGCGAGCACCGAGAGCTGGGTGCCGATGTTGCCGTAGCCGACGATCCCGAGCGTGCGTCCACGCACCTCGTGCGCGCCGGTGGCCGACTTGTTCCACACGCCGTCGTGCATCGCTCGGTCGAACTCGGTGAGGCGTCGGGTGAGCGCGATGATCTCCGCGATCGCGACCTCGACCACCGACCGGGTGTTCGAGAACGGCGCGTTGAACGTCGCGACACCGCGCGACGCCGCGGCCTGGAGGTCGATCTGGTTCGTCCCGATGCAGTACGCCCCGATCGCCATGAGGTCGGGCGCCGCCGCGAGTGCGGCCTCGGAGACGTGGGTCTTGGAGCGGATGCCGAGAAGGTTGACCCCCTTGAGGGCCTCGACGAGCTCGGCCTCGTCGAGGGCGCCGGTGCGGGTGGTCACCTCGAACCCGGCGGCTTCGAGGATGGTCCTGGCCTGGGGGTGGAGGTTCTCGAGGAGAAGGGCGCGCAGCACGCCCCCATGGTGCGCCTCCGACCCGCGAGAGCCCAAACAGGTCCCGACCCTCGGACACAGGGCCCGACCTGCGCTCACGTCCCCGGTGTGACGAGCCCGGTCGGGAGTTCGCGGCTGTGCACGATGCGCAGCGCCTGCGTGGGCCGGGTCATCGCGACGTACAGGTCTCCTGCGCCGCCCGCGAGCACCTGGTCGGGCTCGAGCAGCACGACCACGTCGAACTCGAGGCCCTTGGTCTCGCGAGGCGTGAGCAGCGACAGCGGTGCGTCGAGGTTCGCAGCGCCGCCGCCCGCGGCCCGGGGGTCGAGGGCGGCGCCCAGACCGGCCTCCTGCGCGGCTGCCCGCACGTCGGGGAGCAGCGCGGCGGGGGCCACGACCGCGACCCGACCACCGCCCGCATCCGCGTCCAGGCCGGTGAGCCACTCCTGGGCGTGCCGCACGGCAGCGGCCACGAGGTCGTCGGGTGCGACCTGCTCGCTCAAGAGCGCGCCGGCGACGTCGCGTGCCGAGGTCAGCGGGCTCACGGGCAGACCCGCGACCGTGGCCATGCGCTGCGCGGCGTCGGCCACCTCGGCCGGCGTGCGGTAGTTGACGGTGAGCTCGGACAGGCGCCAGGAGGACCGCAGGAGCGGGTCGAGCATCGCGGTCCAGCTGTGCGCGCCCGCGGGCGAGCTCGTCTGGGCCACGTCGCCGACGATCGTCATGGAGCGGGTCGGGACGCGACGCAGCAGCATCCGCCATGCCATCGACGAGAGCTCCTGGGCCTCGTCGACCACCACGTGGCCGTAGGTCCACGTGCGGTCGGCGGCCGCACGTTCGGCCGTCGTGAGCCGGGGTCCGCTGCTCGCGAACCGGTCCGCGAGCATCTCGGCCGAGACGAGCCCGTCGCCACCGCTCGACTGCAGCACGCGCCGCGCGTACTCGAGCTCGCTCTCCCGGCGCGCCGCATCGGCGCGGGCCTGGGCGCGGGCCGCCTGGTCGTCCTCGCCGAGCAGCTCAGCGGCCTCGTCGAGCAGCGGCACGTCGGCCGCGGTCCACGGTGCATCGGGTGAGCGCTGCAGCAGGCCGCGCTCGCGCCGGCTCAGCTCGGGGGCCGCCGCGTCGAGCCGGTACGGCTTGGTGAAAAGGTCCTGCACCAGGCCCTGCGGGGTCAGCGGCATCCACGCGAGGTTGAGTGCGATCCGCACCTCACGGGTCGTGCGCAGCTCCTCGACGATCTCGGCGCGGTCGTCGGGTGCAACAGGCCAGCCGAGCTGGGCGACGTACTGGTCGGCCAGACGCGAGAGCATGTCGCGCACGAACGCCGAGCGCGCCTGGTTGTGCGGCCGGTGCCCACGCCGGGCCCGGGCGATGGCCGAGGCGACGTCGGAGGGTTCGACCACCACCGTGCGGCCGTCGACGGAGATGCTCGTCGCCTCGCGCGGCACCCGTTCGCGCTGGCGCACCGCCCGCTCGATGATGCGCGTCCACACCGAGCGGCCCTTGATCTCGGTGACGACGTCGGGCTCGGAGCCCGTCGCGACGACCCCGGGGAACAGCTCAGCGATCGTGGAGGTCACGACCCCGGTCTCGCCGAGCGACGGCAGCACCTGGTCGATGTACCGCAGGAACGTGCGGCTCGGACCCACGAGCAGCACCCCCGAGCGCTCGAGCATCCGGCGGTGGGCGTACAGCAGGTACGCGGCGCGGTGCAGGGCGACAGCCGTCTTGCCCGTGCCGGGGCCGCCCTGCACCACGAGCGAGCCCTGCAGGTCGGAACGGATGATGGCGTCCTGCTCGGCCTGGATCGTCGCGACGATGTCGGCCATGCGCCCGGTGCGCCCTGCCGCGAGCGAGGCGAGCAGCGCGCCCTCGCCCGAGAGGCCGGCGGCCGACACGGTGCCGTCGGCGCCGTCCTCGCCCAGCTGGTCGAGGTCGAGCACCTCGTCCTCGACCCCCGTGACCGAGCGTCCGCGCGTCACCAGGTGCCGGCGGCGCACGACTCCGTCGGGCTGGGCGGCGGTCGCCCGGTAGAAGGCCTGCGCCGCCGGGGCGCGCCAGTCCGTGAGCAGCGAGGCGTGGTCGGTGTCGGTCAGGCCGATGCGCCCGATGTAGCGCCGGGCGCCGTCGCTCAGGTCGAGCCGTCCGAACGCCAGCCGGTCCTCGACCGCCTCGAGCTGCGCGAGCCGGTCCTCGTACAGCGTCGCGAACGCGTCGCGCTCGCTGCGGTTCTGCGGCGACCCCGACGGCCCGTGGCGGCGGACGGCCGCCAGGCGCTCCCGGGTCTGCTCGCGCAGCGTGTCGAGCCGTGCGTAGAGCTCGTCCACGGTCTGCTGCTCGTCACGAAGCTCCGACTCGATCCCCGCCACGTCCACCGTCCTGTCTGTCCCGGTGCCCCGACCGGCCCCGCCGCCTGCACGTTCTCGTGCGGGCAGCCGTCCATTATCCGCTACGCCGACCCCTCTCGGCGCCGTCGGGCGCTGGCGCGTCCTCCCCAGTGCGCCGTTCTAGGCTCTGCCCCGGCGTACAGACGAGAGGACCCCCGTGACAGACATCGCACGTTCGACCTACGAGGTGGTGTCACCCGCCGGCCCGCTCGACCGCACCATGCGCGTCCTGCTCGTCGAGGACGACGACGGCGACGCCCTGCTGGTCGAGGAGAGCCTGCTCGACGCGGGCCTCGACGTCCGGATCGTCCGGGCCCGGACGATCCGCGAGGCGCTCGAGCACCTCGACGTCGACTGCGTGCTCCTCGACCTGGGCCTTCCGGACGCGATGGGCCTCGACGCGCTCGACCGGCTGCTCGCGGCGGGGGCGCCGGCCGTCGTGGTGCTCACCGGGCTCGCGGGCAGCGACCTCGGGCTCGAGGCGGTCAGCTGCGGGGCGCAGGACTACCTCGTCAAGGGCGAGGTCGACGGCTCGACCCTGGGCCGTGCGGTGCGCTACGCCGTCCAGCGGCGGCGACTCGAGGTCACCGACCGGGCGCTGTACCGCAGCCTCGTGCGCGCCGAGGAGACGAACCGGCTCGAGCGTGCGCTGCTGCCCACCCCGGCGGTCCGCGACCCGCGGCTCGAGGTGCGCGTCGGCTACCGGGCGGGGCGCGAGGGGCTCCTCGGCGGCGACTTCTACGACGTCGTCGAGCGCCCCGACGGCAGCGTGCTCGGCCTGGTGGGCGACGTGTGCGGGCACGGGCCCGACGAGGCGGCGCTCGGCGCGACGCTGCGTACCGCGTGGCGCACGCTCGTCCTCGCGGGGATCGCCGCAGCAGACATGCTCGGCCTGCTCGAGCGGGTGCTCGTCGCCGAACGCGCGCGCCCCGAGATCTTCACCACGGTCGCGATGGTCGAGATCGCACCCGATCGCGCGAGCGTCGACCTGTACCTCGCGGGCCACCCCGTGCCGTTGCTCCTGGGCCCGCCGACCCTGCTGCTGCCTCCCACGGGGCGGGGGCGCGCGCTGGGCATCCCGGTGCCGGGCGGATGGTCCCCGACACGGATCGAGCTCGGGGCGAGCTGGCGGCTGATGCTGTACACCGACGGGGTGATCGAGGCAACGGTGCTGGGAAGCGGGGGCCGCGTCGGCAAGGACGGCCTGCTGACGGTCGTCGACGCTGCGCTGGAGCGGGGCGTGCCCGACGTCGTCGACGAGGTCCTGCGCGACGTGCGTGCGCTGCACGGCGGCGAGCTCGTCGACGACACCGCCGTCGTGGTGCTGGGGTGGGGCCGGTGAGCACCCCCACGCCCGCCACGCCGCAGGCCATGACGCTGCGTCGCCGCCTGGGGCAGACCCTCGTGGCCGCCGGTGTGCTGCTGGGGCTCGTGGTCGGTGCGTCCGGCGTCGTCGTCGTCCGGGTGATCGACCTCCAGCACCAGGTCACCGAGGTGTACTTCGACGCGATCACGCGCGCGGACGGCGCCTACGTGCGGCTCGTCGACGCCGAGACGGCCGTCCGCGGCTACGCCCTGACGGGTGACGAGATCTCGCTCGAGCCGTTCGCCCGGGCCTCCGAGTCGACGACCACGTTCGCCTCGCTCGCCGAGGACTCGGTCCGCAGCGGCTTCCCGGACTCGACGACGGACGCCGCAGACGCCGCGGCGTCCGCCTCGCACGCGTGGCAGAGCGAGTTCGCCGGACCGCTGATCGCCCAGGTGGCGCAGGACGGCCCGGCGTCGGTGACCCCCGAGCAGATCGAGGCGGGCCAGGTCCTGTTCGACGAGGTCCGGGTCGAGGTCGAGGCCTACCTCGCCGAGCTGCGCGAGCTGCGCGACACCGCGGGTGGCGCGCTCGAGGTGTGGACCACGGCGCTGTCCGGGGCCGTCCTCGTCCTCGCTCTCGCGGCCGTCGTCGTCGGCACGACGGTGTGGGTCATGCTGCGCCGCTGGGTGACGAACCCGATCGCCGCGCTCGCGGCCGACGCCCAGGCCGTCAGCTCGGGCGACCTGACGCACCCCGTGGCCGCCACCGGGCCGGGCGAGATCGCGGTCCTGGCCCGGGACATGGAGCGCATGCGTCGGACCCTGGTGGACCAGCTCGACGCGCTCGAGGAGTCGTCCCGCCAGGTCAGGGAGACGCACCAGCAGCTCACCGAGCAGGCCGAGGAGCTGCGCCGGTCCAACCGCGACCTCGAGCAGTTCGCCTACGTCGCGTCGCACGACCTGCAGGAGCCGCTGCGGAAGGTCGCGAGCTTCACCCAGCTGCTGCAGAAGCGCTACGGGGGTCAGCTCGACGAACGGGCCGACCAGTACATCGACTTCGCGGTCGACGGCGCCAAGCGCATGCAGCAGCTCATCCAGGACCTCCTCGGCTTCTCGCGCGTCGGGCGCCTCGGCGGCGAGGAGACAGACGTCGACCTGACGAAGGTGCTCGCCGAGGCGGTCGAGAACCTGGGTGAGGCCGTCGCCGAATCCGGGGCTGTCGTCACGTCCGACGCTCTGCCGCAGGTCCGGGGCGAGCGTTCGTTGCTGGTGCAGCTGCTGCAGAACCTCGTCGGGAACGCCGTCAAGTTCCGCGACCCGGAGCGCGAGCCGCGCGTCCATGTCACCGCCCGGAGGGTGGAAGGATCGTGGGAGCTGGAGTGCACGGACAACGGGATCGGCATCGACCCGCAGTACGCCGAACGCGTGTTCGTGATCTTCCAGCGCCTGCACGCCAAGGACGTCTACGAGGGCACGGGCATCGGGCTCGCGCTGTGCAAGAAGATCGTCGAGTATCACGGCGGTCGGATCTGGATCGACCCGTCGGCCACGCAGGGCACCAGCATCCGCTGGACGCTGCCGGCGACGGATGAGGACTGACCGCCCCGCGGTCGAGACGGGAGAAGTGGTGCAGAGCTCGAACAAGGCCATCGACATCCTGCTGGTGGAGGACGACCCGGGCGACGTGCTGATGACGCGGGAGGCGTTCGCGGACAACAAGGTCGCCAACCGGCTGGCCGTCGTCTCGGACGGCGTGAGCGCCCTCGAGTACCTGCGCAAGGAGGGCGAGTACGCCGACGTCCCGACCCCTGACCTGGTGCTGCTCGACCTCAACCTGCCGCGCATGGACGGGCGCGAGGTGCTCCAGGCGCTCAAGCAGGACGAGCAGCTGCGGTCGATCCCCGTGGTCGTCCTGACGACGTCCGACGCCGAGGAGGACGTGATCCGCAGCTACTCGCTGCACGCCAACGCCTACGTCAGCAAGCCCGTCGACTTCGACCGTTTCATCGAGGTCGTGCACAAGATCGACGAGTTCTTCGTCACCGTCGTCCGCCTGCCGGGACGCTGAGGTCCGAGGGAAGAGCGCGGGCCGCTCTCGTGTTGACGGGGTGTGGCCCTGCGACTGCAACGGCCTGACGTGCCTTCGAGAGCGAGGACCCATGCTGGACCCGAGCGAGATCTACGCGGTCGACCCGGCGGTCGCCGCCGAGGTGACTGCCCGTGCTGCGCTCGGCAGCGGGCCGGTGCTGGTGCACGCGATGCACGGCTTCGTCGACGCCGGTGGTGCCGGGCGACGGGCGGCCGAGCACCTCACCGAGGAGCTCACGACGACCCGCCTCGCGACGTTCGACGCCGACCAGCTCGTCGACTACCGCTCACGGCGCCCCATGATGACGTTCGACGCGACCACCTGGAGCTCGTACGACGAGCCGGTTCTCGTGGTGGACCTCGTGCGTGACGCCGAGGGCGCTCCCTTCCTGCTGCTGCACGGCGCGGAGCCGGACGTGCAGTGGGAACGGTTCACGGCGGCGGTGCGCCAGCTCGTCGAGCGCTTCGACGTGCCCCTGACGGTGGGGCTGCACGGCATCCCGATGGGGGTGCCGCACACGCGTCCGCTGTCCGTCACGGCCCACGCGACCAGGCCCGAGCTCGTGGCCGACCACCCGGCGTGGTTCGGCTCGGTCCAGGTGCCCGCGAGCGCGGCCTCGCTGCTCGAGCTGCGTCTGGGGGAGTCGGGGCACGACGCGATGGGTTTCGCGGTCCACGTGCCGCACTACCTCGCGCAGTCGACCTACCCGCAGGCCAGCATGATCGCGCTCGAGAACGTCGAACGGGCCACGGGACTGGACCTGCGCCTGCGGGCGCTCACCGACGCGGCCGAGGAGACGATCGCCGAGATCGAGCGTCAGGTCGAGGGCTCCGAGGAGGTGGCCGCGGTGGTGCACGCCCTCGAGGAGCAGTACGACGCGTTCACCCGCAGCACGGGTCGAACGGGCCTGCTGGCCAACACCACGCAGCTGCCGACCGCCGACGAGCTCGGGGCGGAGTTCGAGCGGTTCCTCGCCGAACGCACCGACGACGGCCCGGGGCTCTGACCCTCGCGGTTCGTGGTTCGTGCGGCCGTCGGTGCGGGAGCGTCGTCGCTGCACAGGGCGTCGGACGAGGTCTCGGACGCCGTGACCTGATCGTTGTCGAACTGGGTGCAGATCGGGTCAGAAACCATGGCGTCGACAAGGCCGTCATGAGAAGATCGCGACTGTTGCAGTGACGAACTGACGCTTGACCGGCGCCACCCGAACGCGGGTGACACCCTCCAGCCGAACGGCTGGTTTGTCCGGTGCAGGACGCGGGACAAGGCATTGCGGCACGACGCAGGGCGCTGGGCCAGGCGTCGTCACCGGTTGGAACAGAAGGACATGAACATGGCACAGGGTGCTGTCAAGTGGTTCAACGCTGAGAAGGGCTATGGGTTCATCGCCCAGGACGGCGGCGGCGCCGACGTCTTCGTCCACTACTCCGCGATCGACTCGTCGGGCTACCGCTCGCTCGAGGAGGGCCAGCGCGTCGAGTTCGAGATCACGCAGGGCCCGAAGGGCCCCCAGGCGGAGCAGGTCCGCCCGCTCTGATCAGCAGAGCACCAGGTCGCCGGAGATGACTCTCCGAGGCCGCGTGCACTGACGACGAGGCCGCACCCCAGCTGGGGTGCGGCCTCGTCGTGCGTCCGGCGCGTCAGACGGCCCGGTCAGCGGATCGGGTCGTCCGGTGCGGGCGGGTCGACGAGCGGCTGGGCGGTGCCGACGAACGCCACGAGGTCCGCCCCGACCAGCAGGCGCGCGGGCGCGGGCAGCGACCTCAGCTCGCGTTCGACGCCGGGGGCCGTGAGCACCCAGGGGTCGTCGGTCGCGGCGAGCACCACGTTGCCGTACCCCCGTCCGCGCAGCAGCCCAGGCTCGGCGACGACGCCGACGTGGGCGAACGTGGCGCGGAGCGTGGCGACCTCGGCGCGCGCGAGGGCCAGGGGAGGGCGGTCGGCGCAGTTGGCGAGGTACAGGCCACCGGGGCGCAGCACCCGGGCGACGTCCTGGACGAACTCAAGGGTGGTCACGTGCGCGGGGGTGCGGTCGCCCGCGAACACGTCGCGCACGAGGACGTCGGCCGACGCGTCGGGGAGCGTCGCGAGCTGAGCGCGCGCGTCCCCCGGGCGGATCCGCAGCGCGGGGGCGCGCGGCAGGTCGAACCAGGTGCGCACGAGCTCGGGCAGCGCGGTGTCGAGCTCGACCGCGACCTGACGCGACCCGGGCCGGTTCGCGTGCACCGCACGGGCCAGTGCGCACCCGGCCGCCCCGAGGTGCACCACGGACAGCGGCGCCCCGCGCGGGCCGGCGCGCTCGATCAGCACGGCCATCTGCTGCATGTACTCGAACGCGAGACGCTGCGGGTCCTCGAGGTCGAGGTACGAGCTCGGGACGCCGTTGACGAGCACGGTGACGCCCGAGGGGTCGTCGGAGGTGCGCACCAGCTCGACCGTGCCGGTCGGGATCTGGACGGGCCCGTCGGGCCACGGCGGTCGTGTCGGTGGGCGGTGGGACTGTGGGGCACGTCGCCCCGTGCGGTCGCGGGAAGCCACACGCACACGGTACGGGTTGACGGGCGTCGAACAGGTGTTCGATAATCGAGAGGTCGGGACGAGAGGAGGTGCGGGTCACCATGAGCGCGACGCGCCCCCGCCGTACGCCGGTGCTGGCCGGCCCTGCCACCGCGCTGCTCCAGCGCGCAGACGCCGAGCTGGTCGCGGCGCAGTTCTCGTCCGAGCCGTGGGAGCAGCTGACCCACGCGCACCTGGCCGCGGTCCGTGCCGGTGCGGCGCTGCTGGCGGCGCGCGGCCGCCCGTCGGGCCGTCGGGCTCCCCGTACGGTGTGGGAGATGGTCGACGTCGTGGCCCCCGAGCTCCAGCGCTGGACGAGCTACTTCGCAGCGGGAGCGAACCTGCGCTCGGCGATCGAGGCCGGTCGTTTCGACGTGGTCGGCACGGAGCGCGCCGAGCAGGTGCTGTGCGCGGCCGAGGACTTCCTCGATGCGGTGCGCGACCTCGTCGAGAACGACCCGGGCCTCGCCGACGCCGGTCCCGCGCTGCCCGGACGCCCGCAGCTGCTCGCTGCGAGCGCGTCGTGAGCCGAGGCCCGCGCCCGTCGGGGCGTCGCGACTGGGGCGACGACGAGGGGGGCACCTCGATCCTGCACGTCGACATGGACGCGTTCTTCGCATCGGTCGAGCTCGCCCGGCGGCCCCACCTGCGCGGGCTCCCCGTGATCGTCGGGGGAGAGCAGCGGGGCGTGGTGCTGGCCGCGACGTACGAGGCGCGTGCGTTCGGGGTGCACTCGGCGATGCCGATGGCCCACGCGCGGCGCAGGTGCCCGCAGGCGGTCGTCATCCCTCCCGATCACGGGGCCTACCGTGCGGTCTCGGAAGGCGTCATGCAGGTGCTGCGTGACGTGACCACGCTCGTCGAGCAGGTCAGCGTCGACGAGGCGTTCCTCGACGTCGCCGGGGCGCGACGGAGGTTGGGCCCTCCGACCCACATCGCCGAGCTCGTCCGACGCACGGTCCGGGCCGAGTTCGGGATCACGTGCTCGGTGGGCATCGCCGCGACGAAGTTCGTCGCGAAGCTGGCCTCGGGGCACGCGAAGCCCGACGGTGTCCTGCTCGTCCCCGCGTCCGCGACGGTCGACTACCTGCGCACGCTCCCGGTGGGGGCGCTGTGGGGCGTCGGCGAGTCGACCGAGGCGGCGCTGGCCCGCTGGGGCGTGCGCACGGTCGCGGAGCTCGCTGACAGCGACGTCGGCACGATCCAGCGAGCCGTGGGTCGGGTCGCCGGGGCGCACCTGTACGACCTCGCGTGGGGCCGGGACCCCCGTCCGGTCGAGCCGGGGCGCGAGGAGAAGAGCATCGGCGCGGAGGAGACCTTCGCGGTCGACGTCGCCGACCTCGCAGTCGTCGAGGCCAAGGTGCTCGAGCTCGCGGACCGGTGCGCGTCGCGGTTGCGGTCGCACTCGCTGGTGGCCCGCACCGTCAGCCTCAAGGTCCGCACGTCGGACTTCCGGACGCTCACGCGATCCCGCACCCTCGCGACACCCACCGATGTGGGCCGGGAGGTCTACCTCGCGGCGCGCGCGCTGCTCGCGGGCGTGGACCTGGGCGGCCTGGCCGTCCGGCTGGTCGGGGTCCGTGTGGAAGGCCTGAGCGCCGCGGCGTCCACCGTGCGGCAGCCGACCCTCGAGGAGGCCGTCGCCGAGAACTCGGGCGCCCGGCGTGACGTGGAGCGCGCCATGGACGAGGTGCGGGGTCGTTTCGGGCGGGCAGCGATCCGAGCCGGGACGACGTCGCTCGCATCGAAACGGAACTCGACTACCGAGTTCGTGCCTGGGGACCTATCCTGATCCAAAGACATCTCTACGTGGAGTACGGGGGTAGGAATGCCTCTGTCCGAGTACGAGCAGCGGGTACTGGAACAGATGGAGCGGCAGCTCACATCTGACGACCCCAGACTCGCCAACACCCTCGCCTCACGTGGACGTCGGTCGGTCGGGCGCTACGTGCTCGCCAGTGCCGTCGCCGTCGTCGGGCTTCTGATGCTGGTCGCGGGTGCCGCGACCACCTGGGCCTGGATCGGCGTCCTCGGTTTCGTGGTGATGTTCGGTGCCGTGGCCTTCGGTTTCTCCCAGCCGCGTGCGACCGGCCCCACCGGGGTCGTCGGTCAGAACGGCAAGGTGCAGGCAAGCCCCAAGCGTCGTCAGGCGGGCTTCATGACCCGTCTCGAGGCGCGCTGGCAGCACCGGCGCGAGCAGGGCGGCCGCTGACCGCTCCGGTCACCCCGTCGACGACCAGGTCGACCCGCTCCGCCAACGCGTGCGGGTCGAGCGACCCCGGGTTCGGCGCGTAGCGCTCGCGTTCGACAGCCGTCGCCAGGTCGACCAAGGCGCTGTCCGCGTCCGCATCGAGCGGCGAACCGCCGAGCTCGACGACCCTGTCGCGCACCAGGTCGACGACCTGCCGCGGGGTGCGGGCGTCTGACCACACGATGTGCGCCGGGCGCAGGCGGGCGCGCATCCGTTCCCACGCGGTCTCGGCGGTGAGGTGCGCGGCACGCACCGATCGGCGTCGGACGAGGAAGACCGCCCCGATCACGAGCGCCACGAGGAGGCCCGCGAGCGGTGCCACGAGCGCGCGTGGGATCTCGGACTCGTCGATCTCGGGCGCGGGGATGGAGGTCCGGGGCGGGGCGGTCGTCGTCGTGGGCACGGGGTTCGCCGGGGCGTTGGCCTCGGGGTCCTCGCTCGGGGTGCTCGACGACGCGATCAGCGGGTCGCTCCACCGGGGAGGTGACCCGGTCTGGACGGCCGGGGTCGGCTCGAAGCGCACCCAGCCGCTCCCCTCGAAGTACAGCTCGGGCCAGGCGTGCGACTGGCGTCCCGTCACGGTGTACACGCCGTCGTCTCCCACGGTCCCCGGCAGGAAGCCGATGCCGAGCCGGGCCGGGATCCCGAGCGTGCGTGCCAGCACCGCCATCGACGTCGCGAACTGGACGCAGTACCCGCGACGGCTGTCGATGAAGTCCCACACCGCGTCGTCGGACGTCGCGGGCGCGACCCTCGTGTCGTAGACGAAGTTCTGCGGGTTGCGGAAGTACGCCTGGAGCGCCATCGCCTGGTCGTACGGGGTCGACGCGTCAGCCGTGAGCTGCGCGGCCAGGGCGCGGATGTCGGCGACGTGGCCGGTCTCGGCGACCGCGAGGTACGGCTCGAGGTCCACGGACGCCCCCGTCCCGGCACCGCGCAGCGTGTCGCCGGTCAGGTCGGGCACCGCGACGGTCATCGAGTACGACGTCCCCTTGCGGGTGCTGCTGTCGCCGACGACCTCGTCCCGGACGGCGTCGTACGACCAGGAGCCGTCGATCGAGACGGTCCGGGCGAACGTGCTCACCGGCAGCCGGTCCTCGCGCAGCCCGTCGACAGTCACCGCCACCTCGGCGAGCCGGGCCGACGCGAGCGCGGTGTCCACGTCCTGCCCGTCGGGCACGAGGAACTCGTCGTGCTGCCACGCCACCGTGTCGCCGCCACCGCCGGGCTCCCAGCTGCGACCGTCGAAGTCGCGCAGCGTGAAGGCGCGCAACGGGCCCACGAGACGGGCGTCGATCACGGTCGCCGCGCCGACGCGCGTGTCCCAGGCCAGAGCGGCCGACGATCCGGCCGCGGCCACGCCCCGGGCGGTCGCGGCCTTCGCGGAAGCGTCCTGCTCGGCCTCGGACGTGGCACCGTCGGTGCCCTCGCCGTCAGGCCCGAAGGTCGCGGGACCGTCGGACGGGCTCGTCGAGCCGCCGACCACTCCGTCCGAGGCGACGGTGTAGCGGAGCACGACCTGGTCCGAGCGCGGACCGAGGCTCTCACGCATGTCGAGCGCGTCGTTGAGGCGTACGGGTCCCATGACGTTCGAGCCCAGCCGGGGCAGGTGCACCGAGGCCCAGCCGGGGATCGCCCCGAGCAGCGGTCCGGCCACGAGGGTGAGCACGACGACGCTGCTCGCCGCGGCGAGCGCCCAGGTCGCCCGGCGGGCGGCGCCGGGCCCGAGGTTGGCCGGTGCCGCGGACAGGGCGAGCAGCAGCAGGTACGCCAGGGCCGTGAGGGCGAGCGAGCGACCGGACGCCGGCGCGCCGAGCGCGATCCCGGGCAGCCACACGACGAGCAGCACGGGTCCGGCCCACGCCGGGGCGGCGAGCGTGAGCGCGACGAGGTCGGTCGCGAGCAGCAGCGCGGCCGCGCACGACACGACCAGGAGCTCGACGGGGCGGGTGACCTGCATCGGGACGAAAGAGGAGTTGACGAGGTCGATCGCGAGGCGGAAGCCGTTGACGACGCGTTCGACCGAGCCCGTGTCGGGCAGCACCTGCATGCGCCCGGGAGGTGCGCCGTAGACGACGAGCACGCCCAGCGCCGCGACGAGCCCGCCCACGACCGTCGGTGCCCACCGTGCGCGGGTCGCCGCGCGGGTGGCCGCGGTGACGACGGCCAGGACCAGCACCGTGACGACCGCCGCGGGGAGCCAGCGGCCCGGGGTGACGAGGTCGTCGAGCGCGAGCAGGCTCCCGCACACAGCGGCGGCCACGAGGGCGGAGGCGAGCAGCGACCTGGGCCCGCGCGGGATGCCGCGCTCGTTCCCGGACGCGGTCACGAGCGTGCCCCGAGCATCCGGAGCCAGCACTGCACGGGATCCTCCTCGGGGCGTACCGGGCACGCGCGCCAGCCGAGCCGGCGCAGCTGGTCGAGCGTGTGCTGGGCCTCCTGGTGCTCGGCGACCGACCAGGCAGGGTCGGTGCGGACCATGGCCCAGGCCTGCGCGGTGGAGGCGAGGTGCGCGAGCGCGGTGCGGGTCGGGCCGCTGAGCGGGCCGACCACAGCCATGACGATCTCGCCGCCCGAGCTCGTGCCCAGCATCTGACGGACCGCCGCGAGGGTCTGGTCGTCCGCGGCGGACGCGGTGGGAGGTTCGATGTCGATCGTGCGGTCGAGCAGGTCGGCCCGTGAGCCCGGGCCGGGCCGGGCGTGCGTGCTCGCGGCGGCGGCGTCGGCCGTGCTCGTGGCCGGCCCCAGCAGGCGCACGGGGTGGCCGGCGTCGAGCATCGCCAGGGCGATCGAGGCCGCGAGCGAGATGCTCCACTCGAGCGCCTCGGGGCGCACGGGCACGTCGAGGAGCACGGTGACGGGTCGCATGCCTGCGCGTTCGTCGGAGCGCACCACGAGCTCGCCCCGGCGGGCGCTGCTGCGCCAGTGCACGCGTCGCAGGTCGTCCCCGACCTGGTACTCACGGAGCGAGGAGTCGTCGGTGGACGGGCTGCGCGCCCCGAGGGCGACGCGGTCGGGCTCGTCGACCAGCACGCCCCGGGGCACGGGGAGCTCGGTGATCGCGGGCCAGACGGCGATCTCTGCGGCGTCGCCGAGCGTGCTGCTCGCGCGGACGACCCCGAACGGGTCGGTGCGGGTCACGACGAGAGGTCCCAGCGCCCAGCGGCCGCGGCGGGTCGCCTGCACCGGGTAGGCGAGAGTGACGACGCGGTCGGTGCGCGTGACCCGGGCGCGCAGCGGCCGCCCGCCCGAGAGCTCTGCCGAGGCCTGCTCGCCGAGCCGCAGGCCGGCGAGGCGGACGCGACCGGAGAGGTCGTCCGCGGCGACGTCGACCTGGACGTGGGCGACCGACCCGGCGTGCACGGGGCTGGGCTCGACCGATCGCAGCACGCGCAGCCGGTGCCGGCCGCGGCCGGGGTCACGCACGGCGGTGATGACGTACGCGCCGATCACCAGCAGCAGGACGAGCGCGCCGACCTGGACGAGGTCGACCGTGCCGAGCCCCACGCCGACGACGACCGCGCAGGCACCGCCGATGGCGAGCCCGATCCCGCGGTTCGTGGGACGGGGACGCATCAGCCGGTCGCCCGCCGTTCGCGCGGCGTCACGCCCGCGGTCGGCAGGGCGATCTGCGTCACGATCTCGCGGACGATGTCGGTGGTCGACCGCCCCGAGAGCCGCGCCTCGGTCGAGGGCAGCAGCCGGTGCGCGAGCACCGGCTCGGCGAGCCGCTGCACGTCGTCGGGGAGCACGTGGTCGCGGCCCGACATCGCGGCCAGGGCCTTGGCGGCCCGCAGGAGCTGGATGGAGGCGCGGGGCGAGGCGCCCAGGCGCAGGCCCGGGTCCTGCCGGGTGGCGGTCACGAGGTCGACGACGTAGCGCTTGACGGCCGGCGAGGCGTACAGGCGCCGGGCGGTGCTCACCAGACGTGCGATCTGCGGGGCGTCCGTCACGGGGCGCAGCGTCGAGAACGGGTCGGACGTCTCCTGCAGGTCGAGCATGTCGAGCTCGGAGTCCAGGCTCGGGTAGCCCACGGTCAGTCGGGCCATGAAGCGGTCGCGCTGTGCCTCGGGAAGCGGGTAGGTGCCCTCCATCTCGACCGGGTTCTGCGTCGCGATGACGAGGAACGGGCGGGGGAGCGGGTAGGTGTGCCCGTCGACGGTGGCCTGGGTCTCCTGCATGCACTCCAGCAGGGCGGACTGCGTCTTGGGCGAGGCCCGGTTGATCTCGTCGCCGATGACGATGTGCGCGAACAGCGGACCGGGGCGGAACTCGAACTCGTGGGTCTGGCTGCGGTAGATGTTCACGCCGGTCAGGTCGCTGGGCAGCAGGTCGGGGGTGAACTGGATCCGGCCCACCGAGCAGTCGATCGTGCGGGCGAGCGCCTTGGCGAGCGTCGTCTTGCCGACCCCGGGGACGTCCTCGAGCAGCAGGTGGCCCTCGGCGAGCAGCACGGCGACCGTGACACGCACCAGCTCGGTGCGACCCGTGACGACCTGCTCGATGCCCGCGCGGATCCGGTCCGTGGTCTCGACCAGGTCGTCCAGCTCGGACGACGACGGCACGGCCTGCAGCATGGCGACTCCATTCAGGGGGCGGGGCACGAGCCTATGGGTGGACGTCGGGGCCATCGCGTGCTCCAACCAGGTGAATTCCGATGGGCGCCGTCGGGTGTCCACCACTTCCCCCCACGGTCCTCTCCACCGAGGCTCCGGACCACTCGAAGCCTGCCGGTTTTGACCCGTCATGGGCGGAGGAACCCCCCGAAAGCGACGGCGTGAACAGTAGCCGGTCGATCCGGTGCGCGTGCCGCATCGCCGCTGGGGCCGATTTCCCTCCACCTCGCTCCACCGCTCTGACCTGCACCTTTACTCGTGAGCTCGGGTGAAACCGGGGTAGGACCAGTTGCGGGTGGAGGGAAGTGGAGTACCGTGGAGGCACTTGGTGAGGACTGGATGAGAAACGTGGACCGCACGCCGTGACGATGAGCAGAGGGGGCGGCCGTGAGCATCGAGTCGGCCTTCAGCGGCTTGGGCTCCTCGGCGCCGTTCCTCGGCACGTACACCCCGCGTCTGGACGACAAGGGGCGGCTGATCCTGCCCGCCAAGTTCCGCGCCCAGCTGGCGCCCGGTCTCGTGATGACGCGCGGCCAGGAGCGCTGCCTGTTCCTGCTGCCGATGGACGAGTTCCGGCGCATGCACGACCAGATCCGGCAGGCGCCGGTCACGAGCAAGCAGGCCCGCGACTACCTGCGCGTCTTCCTCTCGGGCGCGAGCGACGAGCTGCCGGACAAGCAGGGCCGGATCTCGATCCCTCCGATGCTGCGCACGTACGCCGGGCTGGACCGCGACGTGGCGGTCATCGGTGCGGGCTCGCGCGTCGAGGTCTGGGACCTCGCCGCCTGGGAGACGTACCTCGCCGAGCAGGAGGCCGGCTACGCGGAGACGGCCGAGGAGGTGTTCCCGAACGGACCCTTCTGAGCCCGTCCGGCGCACCCGCCGGTCACCGCTGACCCGAACGCACTGACCAGCACGACGACCCGACTGCAGGCCCCAGGTCCACCGCCCGGCGAGATCTCCTCCCGTCTTCTCTGTCGCACTTCCCCGCGACAGAGGGCCGGTGGGGGATCTGGTCGGACGGCGGAGGGGCCGCCCGACCACCACAGGCCCGCAGCGCACACTGCCGCCGCGGGGCACCCGGCCCCAGCGAGAGGAGACACCGATGACCGGAACCGCCACGGCCCAGCCCGACGACGCGTCGAAGCGGCACACCCCGGTGCTGCTCGAGCGGTGCCTCGAGCTGCTGGCCCCCGCGCTCGAGGCCCCGGGCGCCGTGATGGTGGACTCGACGCTCGGCATGGGTGGTCACACCGAGGCCGTGCTCACGCGCTTCCCCGAGGTGCGGGTCGTCGGGCTCGACCGCGACCCGCAGGCCCTCGAGCTCGCAGGACGTCGGCTCGCCCCGTTCGGTGACCGCTTCACGCCCGTGCACGCGATCTACGACGAGATCGGCGACGTGCTGCGCTCGCTCGGCATCCCCGCGGTGCAGGGCGTCCTGATGGACCTCGGCGTGTCCTCGCTCCAGCTCGACGAGACCGAGCGCGGCTTCTCCTACTCCCAGGACGCGCCGCTCGACATGCGCATGGACGCGACGGTGGGTCAGACCGCAGCGGACGTGCTCAACACCTACGACGTGCGTGACCTCACGCGGATCCTGCGCGAGTACGGCGAGGAGCGCTTCGCCCAGCGGATCGCCCGCCGGATCGTCGCGCAGCGCGAGACCGCGCCCCTGGCCCGTACCGGCGAGCTCGTCGACATCCTGCGCGCGAGCATCCCCGCAGCCACCCGCAAGACCGGCGGCAACCCCGCCAAGCGCACGTTCCAGGCGCTGCGCATCGAGGTGAACGGCGAGCTCGAGGTGCTCGAGCGCGCGCTGCCCGCCTCGATCGAGGCGCTCGCCGTGGGCGGCCGCATCGTCGTCGAGGCCTACCACTCGCTCGAGGACCGGCTCGTCAAGCGGGCCCTCGCCGTGGGCGCGACGTCGAGCGCGCCGGCGGGTCTGCCCGTCGAGCCCGAGACGCACAAGCCGTTCCTGCGGCTCGTCACGCGCGGCGCCGAGGAGGCCGACGAGGCCGAGCGTGAGCGCAACCCACGCTCGCAGTCGGTGCGGCTGCGCGCGGCCGAGCGACTTCGACCCACCCCCGACCACCTCCGCGGCAGCGGTGCACCGAGGAGACCAGCATGAGCGCACAGGCAGCAGCACGGGTCCCGGTGCAGGCGGTTCCCCGCCCGGCACGTCCCACCGCTGCGCCGTCCACCCAGCCCGCCCCGCGGCTGCTGCTGGTCCGCGCACCCGCGCAGGCCCGCACCCGGGTGCCGTTCGTGGTGGCCTGCATGCTGATCCTGGCGGCCGCGCTCGTCTCGGCGCTGCTGCTCAACACGACGATGGCCCGCGGGGCCTTCGAGAAGCAGACGCTCGGTGCCGAGCTCTCCCGGCTCGCCCAGACGGAGCTCGACCTCTCGGCCGAGGCCGACCGGCTCCGGTCGCCCGAGGTGCTGGCGACCGCCGCCCGGGCCCGGGGCATGGTGCCCGCCGAGAGCACGGCGTGGCTCCGGCTCGCGGACGGCACGGTGCAGGGTGCGCCCGGGGGTGCGGGAGCAGGCGGATGAGCGAACGGGTGTCGACGCGGGCTGCCGCACCGGCACCCGGACGCGCCCCCGGACGTCCGGAGGCGCGAGGAGCCGTCCCGCGCGCCGCCGAGGCGACGTCGGAGGCGCCACGCCGCGCACCCACCGGGAAGCCCCGCCCTGCACCCGTGCAGAACCGGGCGCCGCGCAGCGCGCCGCGCCCCGGCACGGACGCCCTGCGCGCCCAGCAGCAGCCCCGCACCCGCACACCTGGCACGAGGCCCGGCGGTACAGGGCCGATCGGTCCACGACGCCCCGGCCGTGGCGGGGGACCCGGGGCGGGCGACCCGCGGCGTCGGCAGGCGTTCCTCACGGTCATGGTGCTCGTGCTGCTCACCGCGTTCGCGGCACGGCTCGTGTGGATCCAGGGCATCCGCGGCGAGGCCGTCGCGCAGGAGGCGTTGGAGAAGCGGCTCACGAGCGTCTCGACGCTCGCCGTGCGCGGGCAGATCACCGACGCGAACGGCGACACGCTCGCGCGCTCGGTCGAGCGCTACACGCTCGCCGTCGACCAGACGACGATCGCGACCTGGTCGAAGAAGGGCACCGAGCCGCTCCTGGCCGGCCCCGCGGGGGCGGCGTCGCTGCTGGCCCCGCTGCTCGACATGAACGAGGCCGAGCTCGGCGCCCTGCTCACGGGTGACCGCACGTACAAGGTCGTCAAGAAGGACCTGCTGCCCGAGCAGATGCGGGCGATCCGTGAGCTGCGCATCGGCGGGGTCCAGTTCGAGCGGGTCGCCGAGCGGGTCTACCCCAACGGGACCGTCAGCGGGAACCTGCTGGGCTGGGTCAACAGCGAGGGCGACGGCGCCACGGGGCTCGAGGCGATGCTCGACGAGCGGCTGACGGGCTCGCCCGGCAAGCTCGTCTTCGAGCAGGGCCGCAAGGGGCAGGCGATCCCGGGCGGCTACGAGGAGTCGACCGACGCGGTCCCGGGCGACAGCGTGCAGCTGACGCTGCTCAGCGACCTGCAGTGGAAGGCCGAGGACGCGATCAACGCGCAGGTCGCCGCGACGGGCGCCGACTCGGGGACGGTCGTGGTGATCGACATCCGGACCGGCGAGGTGCTCGCGCTCGCCGACTCGGGGTCCGTCGACCCCAACAACCCGACGTCCGCGGCCCGCGGGTCGAGCGCGATCTCGGACATCTTCGACCCGGGCTCGACCGCCAAGGTGATCACCATGGCCGCGGGGATCGAGACCGGCCTCGTGACACCCACCACACCCTTCACCGTGCCGTACCAGTACACGACCCCGAACGGTCAGACGTTCAAGGACTCGCACGAGCACGCGGGCATGCAGCTCACGACCACCGGGATCCTCGCGCAGTCGTCGAACACGGGCACCGTGATGATCGGCGAGCAGCTGCCGCAGCAGGTCAGGTACGACTACCTCGCGAAGTTCGGCTTCGGCTCCAAGACGGGGATCGAGCTGCCCAACGAGTCGCGCGGCCGCCTGCGCGACTCCGCCGACTGGGACGGGCGCACCAAGTACGCGGTGCTCTTCGGCCAGGGCCTGTCGGTCACGGCGCTCCAGGCGACCGAGGTCTTCGCCACGATCGCGAACGACGGGATGCGCGTCCAGCCGCACATCATCAAGGGCTGGACGTCGGCCGACGGCACGTTCACCCCGACGATCACGCCCCCGGCGACCCAGGTCGTCTCGAAGGAGACCGCCGACACCGTGCTCACGATGCTCGAGAGCGCGGTCGACGACGGCACCGGCTCGGCAGCCTCGATCCCCGGCTACCGCATCGCGGGGAAGACCGGTACCGCGCAGGTGTTCGAGCCCGCAGGCATCGCCGCTTCGTTCATCGGTGTCGCGCCGGCCGACGAGCCGCGCATCGCGGTCAGCGTGGTGCTGCACAACCCGCGCACGTCCGAGTGGGGCGGCACCGTCGCGGCCCCGGTCTTCTCCGAGGTGACGCGCTACGCGCTCCAGGAGCTCGCGGTGGCCCCGAGCGGCCTTCCGGCCGCGCTGTACGCGACGACGTGGTGACCGGCGTGACGTCTGCCACGGTGGCCGCCCAGCGCCCGTGGCGGGATCGTGGCTCGTCCGACCGGGGTAGATTCTCCCTATGACGTCCCCCCAGGGTCGGATGCGCCCGCTGCACCCCGCCACTCACCGGGTCGACGACCTCGCCGCCACGTTCGACCTCGAGGTCCGTGGCGTCGCCCCCCGACCCGAGACCACCCTCACCGGCGTGAGCGTCGCCAGCGGCGACGTGCTGCCCGGCGACCTGTTCGTCGCCCTGAGCGGTCTCAAGGTCCACGGTGCGACGTACGCCGCCCAGGCGCTCGAGGCCGGCGCGGTCGCGATCCTCACCGACGACGCCGGCGCCGAGCTGGTCGCCGCGCTCGACCCGCAGGTCCCCGTCCTGGTGGCCCCCGACCCGCGCGCCCTCGCCGGACCGGTCGCGGCCTGGGCCCACGACCACCCGGCGCGCGGCATCGTGACCGTCGGCATCACGGGCACCAACGGCAAGACGACCACGACCTACTTCGTCGACGCCGCGCTCCGCACCCGGCACGCCAGCACGGGCGTGATGGGCACCGTCGAGCTGCGCATCGGCTCGGAGGCGATCGAGAGCCCGCGCACCACGGTCGAGGCACCCGTCGTGCAGTCGATCCTGGCGCTCATGCACGAGCGCGGCGCCACGGCCTGCTCGATGGAGGTCTCGTCGCACGCGCTCGCGCTGGGCCGCGTGCGCGGTCTCGAGCTCGACGTCGTCGGGTTCACGAACCTGCAGCGCGACCACCTCGACTTCCACGGCGACATGGAGGGCTACTTCCGCGACAAGTCGCGCCTGTTCGCGCCCGGCCAGGCGCGCCGCGGGGTCGTGGTCGTGGACGACGAGTGGGGTCAGCGGCTCGCGGCCGAGGCGCAGATCCCGGTCGAGTCGGTCGCGACGCAGGTCGGTTCGCCGTCCTCGCTCGACGCGGACTGGGCGGTGACGAGCGCGGACATCGGGCTCGACGGCATCGGTTCGACGTTCACCCTGCGGGCCCCCGACGGGACCGAGCACCTGGCAGCGAGCCCGCTGCCGGGGCGGGTCAACGTCTCGAACGCGGCCCTCGCGATCGTGCTCGCGCACCGTGCGGGCCTCGACCTCGCGGACGCGATCGACGGGGTCGGCCACGCCTCGGCGATCCCCGGTCGCATGGAGCGCGTCGTCGAGCGCGGCGAGGGCATGCCGCTCGGGCTGGTCGACTACGCGCACACGCCCGACGCGCTGGTGCTCGCGCTCGACGCAGTGCGCCCGATCACCCCGGGTCGCCTGATCCTGGTGTTCGGCTCGGACGGCGACCGCGACCAGGGCAAGCGCCCGCTCATGGGCGAGATCGGCGCGCGCCAGGCCGACGTCCTGGTCGTCACGGACGAGAACCCCCGCTCCGAGGAGCCGGCCGCGATCCGCGCGTCCATCCTGGAGGGGGTGCGGGCCGTGCGCCCCGACCTCACCGACGTCCACGAGGCGACCAGCCGCACGCAGGCCATCCACGACGCCTTCGAGATCGCGACGGAGCAGGACACCATCATCATCACCGGCAAGGGCCACGAACCGACGCAGGAGATCGCCGGGGTCTTCCACCGGTACAACGACCGGGACGTGCTGCTGGCGGCAGCCGCGGCCCGGCGACAGCTCGAGGAGCAGGACGCGTGATCGCACTGACGGCGGCCGACATCGCGGCCGCGACCGGGGGTGAGCTGCGTCCGGCGTCGCTCGACCCCGCCACTGTCGTCGCGGGACCCGCGGTGATCGACTCGCGCGAGGTCGAGCCGGGTTCGCTCTTCGTGGCGCTGCCCGGCGAGCACGCCGACGGGCACGACTTCGCGGCGGGTGCGGTGCAGGCTGGTGCGGCCCTCGTGCTCGCGTCGCGCGACGTGCTCGGGGCCGACGGCGAGCCGGTGCCCGCGGTCGTCGTGCCCGACGTCGAGAAGGCCCTCGGCGATCTCGCGCGCACGGTGCTCGTGCGGCTGCGCGAGGCCTCGGCCGAGCCGGGCGGGGCGGGCCTGCAGGTCATCGGCGTGACGGGTTCGGTGGGCAAGACGACCACCAAGGACCTGCTGGCCCAGGTGCTCGGCACCGCCGGCCCCACGATCGCCCCCGCGCGCTCGTTCAACAACGAGATCGGCCTGCCGCTCACCGTGCTGCGCGCCGACGAGTCGACCCGCTACCTCGTGCTCGAGATGGGGGCCAGCGGCATCGGCCACCTCACCTACCTGACGGGGATCGCACCGCCCGACGTGGCCGTCGTGCTCGTCGTGGGCAGCGCGCACCTGGGCGAGTTCGGTGGCATCGAGGCCGTCGCCCGGGCCAAGGCCGAGATCGTCCAGGGACTCGTCCCCGACGGTGTCGCCGTGCTCAACGCGGACGACCCGCGGGTGCGGGCCATGGCCTCCGTGGCTCCCGGGCAGGTCGTGACGTTCGGCACGTCGAGCGCGGCCGACGTCCTGGCGCGCGGCGTGCGGCTCGACCGTGCCGGCCGCGCGTCGTTCACGCTCGAGGCGCCGGGCTCCGACGGCGTGGTGCGGCAGGTGCCCGTCTCGCTGCGGCTCGTGGGCGAGCACCACGCGCACAACGCTGTCGCCGCCGCTGCGGCTGCGCTGCAGGTCGGGCTCGGGATCGACGAGGTCGCGGCCGGGCTCAGCGTGGCCGACGCGCTCAGCCCGCACCGCATGCACGTGGTCGACCGCCCCGACGGCGTGACGGTGATCGACGACTCGTACAACGCGAACCCCGACTCGATGCGGGCCGCGCTCAAGGCGCTGGCCGTCGTCGCCGGACGCGACCGCCGTTCGATCGCTGTGCTCGGCGAGATGCTCGAGCTCGGTGCGGACTCGCGCGAGGCGCACGACGCGATCGGCCGGCTCGCGGTGCGGCTCAACATCGGGCTGACGGTCGCGGTGGGGGACGGTGCCCGCCCGATCCGTGACGGCGCGAACCACGAGGGGTCGTGGGGCGACGAGGTCGCCCTCGCGGACGACATCGACGCCGCGGCCGCGTTCCTCGAGGACGAGCTGCGACCCGGTGACGTGGTGCTCGTGAAGTCCTCGTACGGCGCGGGGCTGTGGCGCCTGGGTGACCTGCTGGTCGCCGGCGGGACCGGCGCCGGGACGGAGGTCGCGTCATGAAGGCCGTCCTGATCTCGGGCGGCCTGTCGATGCTCATCGCGCTGCTCGGCACCCCGCTGTTCATCCGCTACCTGGTCCGCAAGCAGTACGGGCAGTTCATCCGGCAGGACGGCCCGACGGCGCACTTCACCAAGCGCGGCACCCCCACGATGGGCGGCGTCGTCATCATCGGGGCGACGCTGCTGGGCTGGGTCGGCGGGCTGCTGGCCACCCAGCAGCTGCCCAGCGTGTCGGCCCTGCTCGTGCTGTACCTCATGACCGGGCTCGGGGTGGTCGGGTTCCTCGACGACTTCATCAAGATCTCGCGGCAGCGCAGCCTCGGGCTCAAGGCCCGGTGGAAGTTCCTCGGCCAGGGGCTCGTGGGCGTCACCTTCGCGCTCGCCGCGCTGCAGTTCCCGAACGAGGCGTTCCGCACCCCGGCCTCGACCCGGATCTCGTTCATCCGGGACACCAACCTGGACCTCGCGTTCGCGGGCGTGACCCTGGGCATGGTGCTGTTCGTGCTCTGGGCCAACTTCCTCATCACGGCCTGGTCGAACGCCGTCAACCTCACCGACGGCCTCGACGGCCTCGCGACGGGCGTCTCGCTCATCGTCTTCGGCTCGTACGTGCTGGTGGGCGTGTGGCAGTTCAACCAGAGCTGCCAGTTCCTCGCCACCGCCGGGCCACGCTGCTACGAGGTGCGCGACCCGATGAGCCTCGCGGTCGTCGCGGCCTCGATCACCGGCGCGTGCTTCGGCTTCCTGTGGTGGAACGCGAGCCCCGCGAAGATCTTCATGGGGGACACGGGCTCGCTCGCGCTCGGCGGCGCGCTGGCCGGGCTCTCGATCCTGTCGCGCACCGAGATCCTCGCGGCGATCATCGGCGGCCTGTTCGTGCTCATCGTGCTCTCGGACGTCATCCAGATCGGGTTCTTCAAGATGACCGGGAAACGGGTCTTCAAGATGGCGCCGCTGCACCACCACTTCGAGCTCTCGGGCTGGGGCGAGGTGACGATCGTCATCCGGTTCTGGATCATCGCGGGCCTGTTCGTGGCCCTCGGCATCGGCATCTTCTACGCGGAGTGGGTGACGGGATAGTGGAGCTCACGGGCGCGCGCGTGGTGGTCGCCGGGCTCGGGCTCTCGGGCCGGGCGGCGCTCGAGGTGCTCACAGCCCGCGGCGCGACGGTCACGACCGTCGACGAGCACGCACCGGCGGCCGACGTCCAGGACGTGGCGCGGTTCGTCGCCGACGGCGGCCTCGACGGCGTCGACCTGGTGGTCGCCTCACCCGGCTGGCCGCCGAGCAACGCGCTGCTGGCCGACGCGCTGGCGCGGGACGTGCCGGTGTGGAGCGAGGTCGAGCTCGCCTGGCAGGTCCGGGCCGAGCGTCCGGGTGGGCGCGGCCCGGCGCCGTGGCTCGCTGTCACCGGCACCAACGGCAAGACCACGACCGTGGGCATGCTGGCCGCGATCCTGCGGGCGGGCGGCGAGCACGCGGTCGAGGCCGGGAACGTCGGCACTCCGATCGTCCAGGTCGTCACCGATCCCACGGTCGACGTGGTCGCGGTCGAGCTCTCGAGCTTCCAGCTGCACTTCACGCACTCGATGTCGGCCCAGGCCGCCGCGGTGCTCAACGTCGCTCCCGACCACCTCGACTGGCACGGCTCGCTCGCCGCGTACGCGGCCGACAAGGGGCGGGTGTACGAGCGCGTCCAGGTTGCGTGCGTCTACAACCTCGCCGACCCGGTCACCGAGCAGCTCGTGCGCGAGGCCGACGTCGAGGACGGGGCCCGGGCGGTCGGCACCACGCTCGGCACGCCCGGCGTCGGCCAGCTCGGCGTGGTCGAGGACGTGCTCGTCGACCGCGGCTTCACCCCGCAGCGCTACACGCACGCGGCCGAGCTCGGCACCCTGGCCGATCTCGCCCACCTGGGTGGCCCGGGCGGGGCGGTGCCGCCGCACGCCCTGGAGAACGCCCTCGCGGCCGCGGCGCTCGCGCTCGCCCACGGCTGCGCGCCGGCCAGCATCCGCGCGGGCCTGCGGGCGTACACCCCCGGGGGCCACCGTCTCGAGACCGTGGCTGTGCTCGACGGAATCCGCTGGGTCGACGACTCCAAGGCCACCAACGCGCACGCCGCGGCCGCGTCGCTCGCGGCGTTCGAGCCGGGCACCGTGGTGTGGGTCGCCGGTGGCCTCGCGAAGGGCGCCACGTTCGACGAGCTCGTCGCGGCCCGCCGCGACCGGCTCGCCGGGGTCGTGCTGATCGGCGCCGACCAGGAGCCCCTCGCGGGCGCCCTCGCCCGACACGCGCCCGAGGTTCCCGTCGTCCTGGTCGATCCCGACGACACTGGGAGCGTGATGACCCGTGCCGTGGACGAGGCGCGCCGGCTCGCCGCCCAGGTGCCCGGCGGGAACGCGAACGTGGTGCTCGCACCGGCGAGCGCCTCGATGGACCAGTTCGACTCCTACGCCCAGCGGGGGGAGTCGTTCGCCGCAGCGGTGCGCGCCCTGGGCCAGGACGCGGGCTGAGGCGGACGTGGTGACGTCCACACGCTCGGGACCGCTCGCCGCGAAGCCCCCGGCCGCCGCCGGTCCGACCGAGGGGTCGGGCGGCGCCCTCGGCGCCTGGAACAGCGCCGTCACCAGCTACTACGTGCTCACCGGGGCGACGGCGCTGCTCGTCGTGCTGGGTCTCGTGATGGTCCTGTCGAGCTCGAGCGTCGAGTCGATGGCGGCCGGCGACTCGCCCTACGCGGTGTTCATCACCCAGGCCCAGTACGCGCTGATCGGGCTGCCGGTGCTGCTGGCCGCGTCGCGTGTGCCCGTCGCGGTCTACCGGAAGGCGGCGTGGCCCTTCCTGGCCTTCGCGGCGCTGCTCCAGCTCCTGGTGTTCAGCCCTCTGGGTGTCGGCACCAAGGGCAACACGAACTGGATCGACGTCGGGCCGTTCACCGTGCAGCCCTCCGAGGTGGTCAAGCTCGCGCTGGCGATCTGGCTCGGCGCGGTCCTCGCCCGCAAGAAGCCGCTGCTGCGCGAGTGGAAGCACGCCTTCGTGCCGGCGGTACCCATGGCCTGCCTCATGATCGGGCTCGTGCTCGTGGGTCACGACCTCGGCACCGCGCTCGTGATGATGCTGCTCGTGGGCGGCGCGATGTTCATCGCCGGGGTCCCGCTGCGGATGTTCGGGGTCGCCGCCGCGCTGGCCGGGGTCGCGGCGGGCGCGCTCGCGCTCTTCAGCAGCAACCGCGTCGAGCGGATCACCTCGTGGCTGAGCGACAACTGCGACCCCACGAGCGCGTGCTACCAGACGGTGCACGGCGGCATGGGCCTCGCGACCGGCGGGTGGGCCGGGATCGGCCTGGGGCAGAGCCGCGAGAAGTGGTCCTACCTGCCCGAGGCGCACAACGACTTCATCTTCGCGATCATCGGCGAGGAGCTGGGACTGATCGGCACCCTGCTTGTGCTGGGCCTGTTCACGCTCATCGCCCTGGCCATGTTCCGGGTGATCCGCCGGCACCCGGACCCGTTCGTGCAGATCACGACGGGGGCCGTCGTGTGCTGGGTCATCGGGCAGGCGCTCGTCAACATCGCCGTCGTGATCGGCCTCGCGCCCGTGATCGGGATCCCGTTGCCGCTCGTCTCCGCGGGTGGGTCGGCCCTCATCATGACGATGGCCGCGATCGGCGTGGTCATCTCGTTCGCGCGGTCCGAGCCGGGGGCGGCCGAGGCCCTCGCCGCGCGCCCGAGCGTGGTGCGCCGCTCGCTCGCGGTGCTGGGCCGGACGCGGGCGTGATCGTGGGTGCAGGCACCGGCATGAGACTGTGCACCTCCGCGCGGCGGTGCGCGGAACGGTGAGAGACGAAGGAGCTGAGGGACGCGTGGGTGGACGTGAGGGTGTGCGGTCGGTGCTGCTGGCCGGCGGAGGCACGGCGGGGCACGTCAACCCGTTGCTCGCCGTCGCGGAGGAGCTGCGCCGGCGCGACCCGCAGGTGCGGCTCACGGTGCTGGGCACCGAGACCGGCCTCGAGTCCCGGCTCGTGCCCGAGCGCGGGCTCCCGCTCGCTGTCGTCCCCCGGGTCCCGCTGCCCCGGCGCCCCACGGCCGAGTGGGCGATGCTGCCCGCCCGGCTGCGCGAGGCCGTGCGGGCCGCGGGCGAGGTCATCGACGAGACCGGCGCGCAGGTCGTGATCGGGTTCGGCGGCTACGTCTCGACGCCGGCGTACCTGGCGGCCCGGACCCGGCACGTGCCGGTCGTGGTGCACGAGCAGAACGCCCGCGCGGGCCTCGCCAACCGGCTCGGCGCGCGGTGGGCCGCCGATGTCGCTGTGACGTTCCCGGGCACGACGCTGCCGGGCGCCCAGGTCACGGGCCTGCCCCTGCGTCCCGAGATCGCGGCGCTGGTCGCCGACCGGGAGCGCGACACCCAGGCCACCCGGCTCGACGCCGCGGCGCGGCTCGGGCTCGAGCCGGCGCGCACCACGCTCGTGGTCACGGGCGGCTCGCTCGGGGCGCTCAGCCTCAACCGGGCGATCGTGCGGGTGGCCGGCGAGCTGCTCGACGCCGGGGTGCAGGTGCTGCACCTCGCGGGTGCGGGCAAGGGTGACGAGGTGCGCGAGGCGGTCGCGGCGCTGCCCGGCGCCGAGCGCTACCACGTGCGTGAGTACCTCTCCGAGATGCAGGACGCGCTGGCCGTCGCCGACGTGGTGGTCGGCCGGGCGGGTGCCGGGACCGTGAGCGAGCTCGCGGCGCTCGGGATCCCCGCGGTGTACGTGCCGCTGCCTGTCGGCAACGGCGAGCAGCGGCTCAACGCCGCGCCCGTCGTCGCGGCCGGCGGGGGACTGCTGGTCGCTGACGCAGACCTCACGCCCGAGTGGCTCGTCGAGCACCTGGTGCCGCTGCTCGTGGGCCCGGACGCCGGTGCCGTGCGGGCACGCATGGGTGAGGCCGCGGCGACCGTCGGTGTCCGTGACGCCGCGTCGCGCGTGGCCGACCTGGTCGAGGCGCACCTGCCCCCCGTCGACGCCGCCGCGGACGCGTCGGGTCCCGGCGCACCGGAGCTCGGCTCTCTGGGGCGCGTCCACCTGATCGGGATCGGCGGCGCGGGCATGTCGGCCGTGGCCGGACTGCTGTCCGCCGCGGGCGTGACCGTGTCGGGCTCGGACGCCAAGGACGGCGCGGTGCTCGCGGACCTGCGTGACGCCGGGGTCCAGGTCTGGGTGGGCCACGAGGCGTGGTACGTCGACGACGTGGACACCGTCGTCGTGTCGAGCGCGGTCCGGGAGACCAACCCCGAGCTGGCCCGGGCACGCGAGCTGGGGCTGCGGGTGCTGCACCGCTCGGAGGCCCTCGCGGCGCTCATGGCGGGGCACGACGCGGTCGCGGTCGCGGGCGCGCACGGCAAGACCACGACCTCGGCGATGATCGCGACGGCGCTGACGCACGCCGGTCTCGACCCCTCGTTCGCGATCGGGGGCACAGTGCTCTCGGCCGCCGGCCCTCTCGGGGGCAGCCGCAGCGGCGCGGGTCCGGTCTTCGTGGCCGAGGCCGACGAGTCGGACGGCTCGTTCCTCGCGTACTCGCCCCGCACGGCCGTCGTGACGAACGTCGAGCCGGACCACCTGGACCACTACGGCACCCGTGAGGCGTTCGAGGAGGCGTTCGTCCGCTTCGCCGGGCGCATCGTCCCCGAAGGTCTGCTCGTGGCGTGCGCGGACGACCCGGGTGCCGCCCGGCTCGTGGACGGCGTGCGTGACGAGCTCGCGGCCCGAGGCGCCGACGTGGTGACGTACGGGATCGAGCCCGGCGCCGACGTCCTGGTCGAGCCGCGGGGGCGCACGGGGGAGGACTGGGCTGTCGACCTGCGTTCGGCCGACCCGTCGATCGGCGACGCGACGCTGCACCTGACCGCCCCGGGCACCCACAACGCGCTCAACGCGGCCGCGGCCTTCGTGGTCGCACGGCGCGCGGGGGCCTCGACCGCCCAGGCCGTCGAAGGGCTGGCCGCCTTCCGGGGGACCGGGCGACGCTTCGAGCTGCGCGGCGAGGTCGCGGGCGTGCGGGTGGTCGACGACTACGCGCACCACCCCACCGAGGTCGCGGCGCTGCTGCGCGCGGCGCGCAGCGTCGCGGGCGACGGACGCGTGCTCGTGGTGTTCCAGCCACACCTGTTCTCCCGCACGCGGACGTTCGCGGCCGAGTTCGGTCAGGCCCTCGACCTCGCCGACGTCGTCGTGGTGACCGATGTGTACGCCGCGCGCGAGGACGTCGACCCGGCGGTCACCGGGCAGCTCGTGGTCGACGAGGTGCCGACCGCCGGACGCGCGCGGTTCGTCGCTGACCGGGTGGAGGCCGCCCACGTCCTCGCGGCGGACGCGAGACCGGGCGACCTGGTGCTCACGGTCGGGGCGGGTGACGTCACCGAGCTCGCTCCCGTGGTGCTCGCGGCCCTCGTCACGCGTGACGCGGCCGGAGGGCCGGAGCAGGCATGACGCCGCAGCGCCCCCGCCCACCGGTCCCCGGCCGGACCGCGCGCCCTGCTGCGCCGCGTCCGCCCGCGGGTCCGGCGGTGCCCGGGAGCGCCACGGGCTCGACGCCGGTGACCGGGCAGGGGGCGGGTCGCGCGCCGGTGCGTCCGCGTCCGGCGCTGCCGTCCCGCCCGGCCGCGTCCGAGCCGCGCGCCGGCACGGGTGCCACCCCGCAGGCCCGAGGCGCAGGGCTGCCCGAGCCGTCGGTGACCACGTACTCGACGGGGCGGCGCGGAACGGTGCTGCCGTCGCGTCCCCCGGTGGTCTCGGCCGTCTCGGCGGCACGGTTCGCGGAGCGCGCGAGGGCTCGGCGGCGGCTCGCGGTGCGGCAGGTGGCCCTCGTCGTCGGCGGGCTGCTCGGGGTCGGTCTCGTGGCGTGGCTCGTGCTGTTCTCGCCGGTGCTGCGGCTCGACCAGCAGCAGGTCGTGGTCGACGGCGCCGGGACCGTGGTCGCGGTCGACCAGGTCCTGGCCGTGGTCGCGGAGCAGGGCGAGATCCCGCTGCCCCGGCTGGACACCGTGGCACTGCGCGAGCAGGTCCTCGACGTCCCGGGGGTGCGTGAGGCGGAGGTCACGCGCGAGTGGCCGCGCGGGCTGCACATCCAGCTCGTCTCGCGCGAGCCGGTCGCGGCGGTGCCGGAGGAGGCCGGGGTCGTCCCTCCGGACGGCGTGCCCGGGTTCGCGCTGGTCGACATGGACGGCGTGCAGGTGGGTCGGGTCGACGTCGCCCCGGAGGGCCTGCCGGTGGTGCAGGTCCCCGTCGGGGAGGCGCGCACGCTGACCGCGGTGCTCACCGTGCTCGACGCCCTGCCGGTCGAGCTGCTCGCGCAGGTCGGGGAGGTCTCGGCGCAGACGCAGGACACGGTGACGATGCAGCTGCGCGACGGCGCGCGGGTCGACTGGGGGAGCGAGCAGGACACGGCGCTGAAGATCGCCGTGCTCGGTGCGCTGCGGGCCGCGCCCGAGAGCGCGGGGGCGGCCGTGTACGACGTGTCGGCGCCGACGATGCCCATCACCCGGTGACCGGCAGCCGCGGGCGGCGATGTGACGGCATCGTCGGCCGACACGCGCGCGTGGTCGTTGATCCGGACGCCCGTCGCACCTAGCGTCTCGGAGTGAAGAATGTGACATAACTATAACCCTCAGGTTGAGGGTGAAGGTTTGACGGTCGCGGTCCTGCCGCACCGTCCTGTTGGACCCGGCGCACAACGAGAGGCACCCACTGTGGCAGCTCCGCAGAACTACCTGGCGGTCATCAAGGTCGTCGGCATCGGAGGTGGCGGCGTCAACGCCGTCAACCGCATGATCGAGGTCGGCCTCAAGGGTGTCGAGTTCATCGCGATCAACACCGATGCCCAGGCTCTGCTGATGTCCGACGCCGACGTCAAGCTCGACGTGGGCCGTGAGCTCACGCGCGGGCTCGGTGCCGGCGCGGACCCCGAGGTGGGCAAGAAGGCCGCCGAGGACCACGCCGAGGAGATCGAGGACGTGCTCCGCGGTGCGGACATGGTCTTCGTGACCGCGGGCGAGGGCGGCGGCACGGGGACCGGCGGTGCGCCCGTCGTGGCTCGCATCGCCCGCTCGCTCGGTGCGCTGACCATCGGTGTCGTCACGCGGCCGTTCACGTTCGAGGGACGCCGCCGCTCGGTGCAGGCCGACTCGGGCATCGACGCGCTGCGCGCCGAGGTCGACACCCTCATCGTCATCCCCAACGACCGGCTGCTGTCGATCTCCGACCGCTCGGTGTCGGTGCTGGACGCGTTCCACTCGGCCGACCAGGTGCTGCTCTCGGGCGTGCAGGGCATCACGGACCTCATCACGACGCCCGGCCTGATCAACCTCGACTTCGCCGACGTGAAGTCAGTCATGCAGGGTGCCGGCTCGGCGCTCATGGGGATCGGCTCGGCGCGAGGCGACGACCGGGCCGTGCAGGCTGCCGAGCTCGCGATCTCCTCGCCGCTGCTCGAGGCCAGCATCGACGGCGCGCACGGCGTGCTGCTGTCGATCCAGGGCGGTTCCGACCTGGGGCTCTTCGAGATCAACGAGGCCGCGCGCCTCGTGCAGGAGGCCGCGCACCCCGAGGCCAACATCATCTTCGGTGCCGTGATCGACGACGCGCTCGGCGACGAGGTGCGCGTCACGGTGATCGCCGCGGGCTTCGACGGCGGAGCGCCGCTCGTGCGACGCGACGGGCGCGGCCTGGGACAGGTCAGCGGCTCGATGTCGGGGGCCACGCGGTCCGCGCCGGCCGCCGCGCCGACCCACGCCGTCGGCCAGCCGCGTCCCGTGGACCCGGACGAGGACGTGGTGCGCGTCGGCACCCCGAGCCGTCCGGTCGCCCCGGCCCCCGTGCCGCAGTTCATGGCGTCCGAGCGCGAGCACGCCACCGGCCAGCTCGCGGTGCCGCAGATCTTCGAGGACGAGGGCGCACGCCGCACCCACGACGACCTCGACGTGCCCGACTTCCTCAAGTAGTCGCTGCATGACCCTGCCTGTGCTCGAGGTCGACCTCGGCCCGCGGGTGCGCGCCGGTTTCACCACGCGCGCCGGCGGGGTGAGCGGTGGGGCGTGGGGCACGCTCAACGTCGGGCTCGCGGTCGGTGACGACGAGGAGCACGTGCTGACCAACCGCGAGCGGGTCGAGCGGTGGGCCGGTGGTCCCGTCGTGTACGCGAACCAGGTGCACGGCGCGCAGGTCGCTGTGCTCGACGACGCGGCCCGCACGCTGCCGCGTGGCGCGTCGGCCGGTGACGTCGACGCGCTCGTGTCGACGTCGGCCGGGCTCGGTGTCGCGGTCTACGTCGCCGACTGCGTCCCGGTGCTGCTCGCCGACGCCGATGCGGGGCTGGTCGCCGCGGTGCACGCAGGCCGGCCGGGTCTGGCCGCGGGGGTCGTGGGTGCGGCTGTCGCCGCGCTGCGGGCGAGCGGCGCCGAACCCGCGCGGCTGCGCGCCGTGGTCGGCCCCTCGATCAGCGGCGGGGCGTACGAGGTTCCCGAGCAGATGCGGGCCGATGTCGCCGCGCTCGTGCCCGAGGCGTGGGCGGTCACGACGTGGGGCACACCGGCCCTCGACCTCGCGGCGGGGGTCGTGGCGGAGCTGTGGCGGGCCGGCGTGAAGCACGTGGACAGGCTCCCGACGTGCACCTGGGCCGACGAGCGGCTTTACTCTCATCGGCGTGCGGTGCGTGACGGCACCACGACCGGCAGGTTCGCGGGCGTGGTACGGATCACCGGGTGAGGTCGGGGTAATCCGGACGCGCCGCGCGTGTCGCGCCGGGAGGGTGCTGCGCCCTTGCTAGCGTGAAAACGCAGGGAGTAACAGTTCGGGGGATGGGGAGACCGCGATGGCCGGAGCGCTGCGCAAGACGATGCTGTACCTCGGCCTCGCCGACGAACGAGGCGAGCACGAGGAGTACGTCGAGGAGTACGACGATCTGGAGGCTACGGTGCCGCAGGAGTACGAGGCTCAGGTCACGCCGCTGCACCGCCCGACGATGACGCGCGTGGCGACGTCCGCGCCCGCCACGGGCGAGCTCCGACGGATCACGACGATCCACCCGCGCTCGTACAACGACGCGCGCAAGATCGGCGAGGCGTTCCGCGAGGGGACCCCCGTCATCATGAACCTCTCGGACATGGACGACGCGGACGCCAAGCGGCTCGTCGACTTCTCCGCCGGCCTGATCTTCGGGCTGCACGGCGCGATCGAACGGGTCACCAACAAGGTGTTCCTGCTCTCGCCCGCGCATGTCGAGGTCACGGGTGAGGAGCAGCCGCCGGCTGAGCCCCCCACGGTCGGTTTCTTCAACCAGAGCTGACGCGTGACGTTCCTCATCGGCATCCCGTACCTGATCGTCCTGGTCTTCTTCCTGCTGCTGCTGGTGCGTCTGGTCCTGGACTGGGTGCAGTTCTTCGCACGCGACTGGCGACCCACCGGGATCGCGCTGGTCGTCGCCGAGGCCACGTACACGGTCACCGACCCGCCGTTGCGGGCCGTGCGGCGCGTCGTTCCCCCGCTGACGCTCGGCTCCGTGCGGCTCGACCTGGCCTTTCTGGTCCTCATGCTGCTGTGCTCCGTGCTCTTGTCGGTGCTGCCGGCGCCGTGAGCCAGCGAGACCCTGCTCGCCCCCCGGGGTCTGAGCAGTGCACGGCGGGTCGCACGCTCGTGCGACAAACTCCGCTACCGTGAGCCGAGGTGGTCGGTGACTGCCCACCGGCTAGACCAAGTTCGACCGAAGAGGTGACGACGATGGCACTGCTGACAGCAGACGACGTCCTGAACAAGAAGTTCCAGGCGACCAAGTTTCGAGAGGGATACGACCAGGACGAGGTCGACGACTTCCTCGACGAGGTCGTGCACACCCTTCGTGACCTGCAGACGGAGAACGAGGAGCTCAAGACCAAGCTCGCGGCAGCAGAGCGGCGGATCGCCGAGCTGAGCCGCGCGGGTGCGCAGCAGCAGGCGGCCCCGGCCGCCAAGCCCGAGCCCGCCCCCGAGCCCGAGCGCCCCGTCGCCGCGGCACCCGTCGCCCCCGCTCCGGTGGTCGTCGCGCCCGTCGGCCAGCAGCGGCCCAACGAGCCCGAGTCGGCTACGGGCATGCTCGCGCTGGCCCAGAAGCTGCACGACGACTACGTCCGCAGCGGCCAGGAGGAGAGCGACCGGCTCATCTCCGAGGCCAAGGCCCAGGGCTCGCGCATCGTCCGTGAGGCCGAGGAGACGTCGTCACGCACGCTCGGGCAGCTCGAGCAGGAGCGCTCGCTCCTCGAGCGCAAGATCGACGAGCTGCGGGTGTTCGAGCGGGACTACCGCACGCGCCTCAAGAGCTACCTCGAGAACCTGCTCGGCGACCTCGACAACCGGGGCAGCGCGCTGCCGCCCCGCAGCGGTCAGAACGCCCAGCCCGGAGGCGACCCGCGAGGGGTCTGACCTGCAGTTCTGCTGTCCAGCACACCGCGTGGGGAGAGGTCCTCACGCGGTGTGTTGTGCGTTGTGACCATCGCGCATAGTCTCGCGTGACTTCCAGAGAGAGGGCGCCAGTGGCCATCAACGACTCGCTCAGCAGGGGGACGACATCGCAGGGGGACCCGGACTTCGCGAAGGCGGTTCGGATGTTCCCTGTGCGTGACGGTGAGAAGCCGTGGTCGGTCCGAGATGTCCGTGCGGTCGCCGACGAGCTCATGAGCGACGTCGCGCGACTTACCTCCGAGCTCTCCGCGGCGGACGCCGAGCTCTCGGACCTGTTGCGGAACTCCGGAGACGGAGCAGGCGACGACCAGGCCGACTCGGGCTCGAGCGCGCTCGAACGTGAGCACGAGCTGACCCTGGTGAACAACACGCGTGATCTCCTGGCGCAGACCACGCACGCGCTGGCCCGCATCAGCGCGGGCACGTTCGGCACGTGCGAGTCGTGCGGCAAGGCGATCGGCAAGGCGCGTGTGGAGGCCTTCCCGCGCGCCACGCTGTGCGTGGAGTGCAAGCAGCGCGAGGAGCGTCGCTGACGCCCCCGTAGACTCCTGCGGGTGCCCACGACCTCCGAGACGACGCCGGCCCTCGCACCTCCGGGTGCGAGGCACCGGCGTCGCCTTCTGCCGCTCCTCGTCTCCCTGACGGCCCTCGTCCTGCTGATCGACCAGCTCACCAAGGCCTGGGTGCTCCAGGCCCTCGTCGAGGGCGAGGCTGTCCCCGTGCTGGGCGACCTGCTGAGCCTGCAGCTGCTCTTCAACCCCGGTGCCGCGCTGTCGATCGCGGAAGGGATGACGTGGGTGCTCACGCTCGTGGCGCTCGGCGTCGTCGTGGTGGTCGTGCGCATCGCGCGCCGCCTCGGGTCGACGGGCTGGGCGGTGGCTCTCGGCCTGCTGCTCGGCGGGGCGCTCGGCAACCTCGGCGACCGGCTGTTCCGGGAGCCCGGGGTGGGACGCGGTCGCGTCGTCGACTTCATCGCGTACGGCGACCTGTTCGTCGGCAACGTGGCCGACATCGCGATCGTCGCCGCGGCCGGGCTCATCATGCTGCTCGCGCTGCGCGGCATCCAGATCGACGGGACCCGCGAGGGTTCGACCGCCGCGGACGACGCGGCGCCGGACGGCGGGCACGCCCCCCAGGCCCCCGCGGCCGGACCCGAGGCCCGTACCCCCCAGGAGGGCCGCGACGATGGCTGAGACCCGGGCGATGCCCGTCCCCGACGGACTCGCGGGCGAACGGGTCGACGCGGCGCTCGCGCGGCTGCTCGGGGTGTCCCGCACCCGGGCCGCCGAGATCGCCGCGGACGGCGGTGTGCGGCTCGACGGCCGGGAGGTCGGCAAGTCCGACCGGCTGCTCCCGGGCGGCTGGCTCGAGGTCGACCTGCCCGATCCGGCGGGCGCGCAGGCGCAGCCCGCCGTGGCGCCCGAGCCCGTGCCCGGGATGCGCATCGTGCACGACGACGACGACCTGGTGGTCGTGGACAAGCCGGTCGGCGTCGCGGCCCACGGGTCGCCGGGCTGGACCGGGCCGACCGTGGTCGGAGCGCTCGCCGCAGCGGGCTACCGCGTCGCGACGTCGGGCGCCGCCGAGCGCCAGGGCATCGTGCACCGGCTCGACGTCGGGACGTCGGGGCTCATGGTCGTCGCCAAGAGCGAGCACGCGTACACGGTGCTCAAGCGGGCGTTCAAGGAGCGCACGGTCGAGAAGGTCTACCACGCGCTCGTCCAGGGCCACCCCGAGCCCACCACCGGGACGATCGACGCGCCCATCGGGCGTCACCCCAGCTCGGACTGGCGGTTCGCGGTGGTCGCCGACGGCAAGCCCTCGGTCACGCACTACGAGGTGCTCGAGATGCTCCCGGCGGCCTCGCTCGTCGAGGTGCACCTCGAGACCGGGCGCACCCACCAGATCCGCGTCCACTTCTCGGCCCTGCGGCACCCGTGCGTGGGCGACCTCACATATGGCGCCGACCCGTCGCTCGCGGCGCGCGTCGGGCTCTCGCGGCAGTGGCTGCACGCCATGCGGCTGGGCTTCGAGCACCCCACCAGCGGGGACTGGCTCGAGCTCACGAGCGAGTACCCGCAGGATCTCGACGCGGCGCTCGCGACGCTCCGCGACGCCTACCGGTAGTCGTTCCGGGGGTGTCACCCGTGGCACCTAGACTGACCGGCATGGCATCGGCTGGGCGAACTGACGGCTCCGACTTCGTCCACCTGCACGTCCACACCGAGTACTCGATGCTCGACGGCGCGGCCCGGCTGGACGACCTCTTCACGGAGGCGAAGCGGCTCGGGCAGACGGCGATGGCCACGACCGACCACGGCTACCTGTTCGGCGCCTTCGACTTCTGGAACAAGGCCCGCAAGCACGGCATCAAGCCGATCATCGGCGTCGAGGCGTACCTGACGCCCGGGACCAGCCGGTTCGACCAGAACCGCGTGCGGTGGGGCGAGGCGCACCAGGCGTCCGACGACGTGTCGGCGCGCGGCGCGTACACGCACATGACGATGCTGGCCCGCACCACCGAGGGCATGCACAACCTGTTCCGGATGTCCTCGTTCGGCTCGCTCGAGGGTCAGCTCGGCAAGTGGCCGCGGATCGACCGCGAGCTGCTCAGCCGGTACAGCGAGGGCATGATCGGGATGACCGGCTGCGCCTCGGGCGAGGTGCAGACCCGCCTGCGGCTCGGGCACTTCGACGAGGCCGTGCGGGCCGCCGGAGAGTTCCAGGACATCTTCGGCAAGGACAACTTCTACGTCGAGATGATGGACCACGGTCTCGACATCGAGACCCGGGTCATCAAGGACCTGCGGCGGATCTCCGAGATCATCGGCGCGCCCATGGTCGCGACGAACGACCTGCACTACACGCGCCACGAGGACAGCCACGCGCACGAAGTGCTTCTCGCCGTGCAGTCGGGCTCGACCCTGGCCGACCCGGACCGGTTCAAGTTCGACAGCGACCAGTTCTACCTGAAGTCGGCCGAGGAGATGCGCCGCACCTGGGCGGAGCTGCCCGAGGCGTGCGACAACACGCTGCGCATCGCCGAGCAGTGCGAGGTCACGTTCAACACGGACGCGAACTTCATGCCTCGCTTCCCCGACACCCCGGCCGGCGAGAACGAGGACTCCTGGTTCATCAAGGAGGTCGAGACCGGGCTGCAGCGCCGCTACAAGGGCGCCGTGCCCGACGCCGTCCGCACGCAGGCGAACTACGAGACGGGCGTCATCACCCAGCTCGGCTTCTCGGGGTACTTCCTCGTCGTCGCCGACTTCATCAACTGGGCCAAGGCGCAGGGCATCCGGGTGGGACCGGGCCGTGGCTCGGCCGCCGGGTCGATGGCGTCCTACGCGATGGGCATCACCGAGCTCGACCCGCTCGAGCACGGGCTGATCTTCGAGCGGTTCCTCAACCCGGAGCGCGTGTCCTGGCCCGACGTCGACGTCGACTTCGACGAGCGTCGGCGCGGTGAGGTCATCCGGTACGTCACCGACAAGTACGGCGAGGACCGCGTCGCCCAGATCGTCACCTACGGCACCATCAAGGCCAAGCAGTCGCTCAAGGACGCCTCGCGCGTGCTGGGCTTCCCGTTCGCGATGGGGGAGAAGCTCACCAAGGCGATGCCGCCCGCCGTGATGGGCAAGGACATCTCCCTGGCCGGCATCTACAACCCGGACGACCCCCGCTACGCCGAGGCGGACGAGTTCCGCAAGGTCGTCGAGGCCGACCCCGAGGCGCAGCGCGTGCTCGAGACGGCGCGCGGCCTCGAAGGGCTCAAGCGCCAGTGGGGCGTGCACGCGGCCGGCGTGATCATGTCGAGCGAGCCGCTCGTCAACGTCGTGCCGATCATGCGCCGCCCCCAGGACGGCGCGATCATCACGCAGCTGGACCAGCCCGCGTCCGAGGCGCTCGGGCTGATCAAGATGGACTTCCTGGGCCTGCGCAACCTCACGATCCTCGACGACGCGCTCGAGAACATCGTGATGAACGGCAAGGACCCCATCCAGATCGAGGAGGTCCCGCTCGACGACCCGGCCACCTACGAGCTGCTGGGTCGCGGGGACACGCTCGGCGTCTTCCAGCTCGACGGCGGCCCGATGCGCTCGCTGCTGCGCCAGATGCGCCCCGACAACTTCGAGGACATCTCCGCCGTCATCGCGCTGTACCGGCCGGGCCCGATGGGGATGAACTCCCACATCAACTACGCGCTGCGCAAGAACGGCCTGCAGAAGGTCGAGCCGATCCACCCCGAGCTCGAGGAGCCGCTCGAGGAGGTCGTGGGCATCACCCACGGCCTGATCGTGTACCAGGAGCAGGTGCAGCGCGCCGCGCAGAAGCTCGCCGGCTACAGCCTGGGCCAGGCCGACCTGCTGCGGCGCGCGATGGGCAAGAAGAAGAAGGAGGTCCTGGAGAAGGAGTTCATCCCCTTCCAGGCCGGCTGCCGGGAGCGCGGGTACTCCGACGAGGCGATCCAGGCCGTGTGGGACGTGCTGGTCCCGTTCGCGGGCTACGCCTTCAACAAGGCGCACTCGGCCGCGTACGGCGTGGTCTCCTACTGGACCGCCTACCTCAAGGCCAACTACCCGACCGAGTACATGGCCGGGCTGCTCACCAGCGTGCGCGACGACAAGGACAAGTCGGCGCTGTACCTCGGCGAGTGCCGCCACATGGGCATCACGGTCCTGCCGCCCGACGTGAACTCGTCGTCGGCGAACTTCACGGCCGTGGGCAAGGACATCCGGTTCGGGCTGACGGCGATCCGCAACGTCGGCGCCAACGTCGTCGACGCGATCGTGCGGACCCGCGAGGAGAAGGGCGCCTTCACGTCCTTCATCGACTTCCTCGACAAGGTGCCCGCGGTGGTGTGCAACAAGCGGACCATCGAGTCGCTGATCAAGGCCGGAGCCTTCGACTCCCTCGGCCACCCGCGCCGCGCCCTGCTGCTCGTGCACGAGCAGGCGGTCGACTCGGTCATCGGGGTCAAGCGCAAGGAGGCCGAGGGACAGTTCGACCTGTTCGCGGACCTGGGCGCCGAGGACGACAGCATGGGTTTCTCGGTGGTCATCCCCGAGCTGCCGGACTGGGACAAGAAGCAGCGCCTGGCGTTCGAGCGCGAGATGCTCGGCCTGTACGTCTCGGACCATCCGCTCTCCGGCCTCGAGCACGTGCTCTCGGCCGCCGCGGACGTGTCGATCGCGACGCTCAACGCCGACGAGGCGCGCCCCGACGGCTCGACCGTCGTGGTCGCGGGCCTCATCACGAGCCTGCAGCGCAAGATGTCCAAGCAGGGCAACCCGTGGGCCGCCGTCACCCTGGAGGACATGGAGGGCTCGGTCGAGATCATGTTCTTCGGCGAGACGTACCTCGCCTACTCGACGGTGCTGGCCGAGGACGCGGTGGTCGTGGTGCGCGGACGTGTGCGCCGACGCGACGAGACCATGCAGCTCCAGGCCATGGAGGTCACGCTGCCGGACCTGTCGGCCGTGGCCGACGCGCCGGTCGTCGTCACCCTGCCCGCGTCCCGCTGCACGCCGCCCGTCGTCGAACGGCTCCGTGAGGTGCTCTCGACGCACCCGGGCATCAACGAGGTGCACCTGCGGCTCACGAGTCCGGGACGGGCGACGGTCATGCGCCTCGACGCGGGGCTGCGGGTCGAGCGCACGCCCTCGCTGTTCGGCGACCTCAAGGCCCTGCTCGGCCCGAGCTGCCTGTCGTGACGGCCCCGACGGCCCTGACCGAGGAGCAGACGGCCTTCGTCACCGACCGTCACCTCGCGACCCTGACGACGCTCCGCGCCGACGGGAGCCCGCACGTGGTGCCCGTCGCGTTCACGTGGGACGCCGCGCGTGGACGGGTGCGCATCACCACCAAGGTGGGTTCGGTCAAGGCCCGGAACGTCGAGCGGGCGGCGGCCGCGGGCACGCCGCCGCGCGCTGCGGTGTGCCAGGTCGAGGGGTGGCGGTGGCTGACCCTCGAGGGCCCGATCACGCTCTCGCGGGACCCGGACGAGATCGCCGAGGCGGTCGAGGCCTACGCCGCGCGCTACCGGCCGCTCGAGTTCCAGCCTGAGCGTGTGGTGCTGCACCTGGACGTCGACCGGGTGCTGGGCAGCGTGCGCTGACGGTTCTGCTCAGCCGACGACGGCGCGCACCTCGCCCGTGGGCAGGTCCACCGTGACGAGGTCGGCGCGGCGCAGCTGGCGGCCCCGGCGCCCCTCGGGCTCGCCGTTGACGAAGACGGCGCCGTCGTCGAGGAGCTCGCGTGCCTGCGCTCCCGAGTCGGCGAGGCCCGCGAGCTTGAGGAACTGACCGAGGCGGATGGACTCGTCGGTGATCGGGACGACGTCGCGCTGGCCGGGCGAGTGCGAGGTGCTCATGAGGACATCCTCCCGGAAGAGTGCGCCGGGTGACGTCCGGCGACGAGTGGTGGGACCGGGGAGTGCCCCGACGCGGGCGCGCCTAAACTTGGGGCCATGATCTCCAGAATCGACCTGCGTGGTCGGGCGATGTCCCGCCGCGAGCTGATCGAGACGCTCCCGCGCGCCGAGCTCGACGTCGAGGCCGCGACCGAGCAGGTCGCGCCGATCGTGGCGGCTGTGCGCCGCGACGGGGCGGGAGCGCTGCGTGACCTGGGGGAGCGCTTCGACGGGGTGCGCCCCGCGCGGCTGCGCGTCCCGGCGGACGCGATCGCCGCGGCCGTCGCCTCGCTCGACCCGCTCGTGCGGGCCGCGCTCGAGGAGACGATCGAGCGGGTGCGGACCGTGCACGCGGCCCAGCGGCCCGAGGACTTCACGGTCAAGCTCGACACCGGGGCGCAGGTGCGGCAGCGCTGGATCCCGGTGCGACGCGTCGGGCTGTACGTGCCGGGCGGCCTGGCGGTGTACCCGTCGTCGGTGATCATGAACGTGGTGGCCGCGCAGGAGGCGGGCGTCGGGTCGCTCGCGGTCGCGTCGCCGCCCCAGAAGGACAACGGAGGTCTGCCCTCGCCCGACGTGCTCGCGACGTGCGCGCTGCTGGGCGTCGACGAGGTGTACGCGGTGGGCGGGGCCCAGGCGATCGCGATGTTCGCGTACGGCGCGGCCGGTTCCGAGCCCGTGGACGGCACGACGCTGTGCGAGCCGGTCGACGTCATCACCGGCCCGGGGAACGTGTACGTCGCAGCGGCCAAGCGGCTCGTGCGCGGCGTCGTCGGCATCGACGCCGAGGCCGGGCCGACCGAGATCGCGATCCTGGCCGACGGCACGGCAGACGCCACGCACGTCGCAGCCGACCTGGTCTCGCAGGCCGAGCACGACCCCCTCGCCGCCGCTGTGCTCGTGACGCCGTCGGTCGAGCTGGCCGGAGCGGTCGAGGCGAAGCTCGTCGACCGGGTCGGGTCGACCGCGAACGCCGTGCGCGTCGCGCAGGCCCTGTCGGGCCCGCAGTCGGCGATCGTCATCGTCGACGACCTCGCGCAGGGCCTCGACGTGGTCAACGCCTACGGGGCCGAGCACCTGGAGATCCAGACGGTCGGCGCCGCGGCGCTCGCCGACCGGGTCACGAGCGCGGGGGCGATCTTCGTGGGGCCGTTCTCGCCGGTCTCGCTCGGCGACTACATGGCCGGCTCGAACCACGTGCTGCCCACCGGTGGCTGCGCGCACTTCGCGAGCGGCCTCGGCGTGCACAGCTTCGTGCGCGCCGTCCAGGTCATCGAGTACGACGCGGACGCGTTGGGCGCCGTGGCCGAGCGGATCGTCGCGCTGGCCGACGCCGAGGGGCTGCCGGCGCACGGCGAGGCGGTCCGGGCCCGCTTCTGACGGCGCGAGCCGCCCGCGGCTGCAGTCACGGGCGGCTCGTGGACGACTTGCATCCCAGTGGTGCCCCAGGCGTCTGTGCTGGTCCGGGGCCGTTTCGGAGCTCGAACAGGGTGCAGTCGAGCACCGACCGGTCAGCCCACGCCCAGCACGAACGGGTGCACGGCGGACGCGCCGGCCTGGCGCAGCAGCCGGGTGGCGACGGTGAGCGTCCATCCGGAGTCGGTGCGGTCGTCGACGAGGATCACGGCCCGGCCCGGCAGGTCGGCCAGCGCCGAGGGGTCGAGGTCGAGCTCGAGGCGGTGCACGACGCCCGCGAGGCGCTGCGCCGAGTTGACGTCGTGGCGCGCGGGCGGGGTGCCGGGGACGGGGCGCACGCTGCCGACCACGGGGAGCCCGAGCTGCCGCGCGACACCCTCGGCCAGGTGGCGCACCAGCCCGGGCCGGGTCGCGGACTCCACCACCACGACCCCCGAGGGGGCCGGGTCGGGGTGCCAGGCCGCGAGCACCTCGAGCACGGGGCGACGCAGCGGGACGGGCAGGGCGTCTCCCGTGCCGGGCTCGGCTCCGTCGTGGCCGGTCACGGGAGTGAACAGGTCACGCAGCAGACCGCCCCAGCCGATCCCGTCGAGACGTGCCACCGCTCGACCGGTCTCCGCGCGCTGGCCGTCCGGGATCTTGCCCGTGAGGTCGATCCCGAGCGATGCCATGCCCGAGGGCCACATCTTGCGCGGCTCGACCTCGACGCCGGGGACCGCGAGTCGCTCGCGCGCGACCTCGACCTCGGCGGCGTCGGGCACGACCCCCGCGCTCGCCCCGCCGCACCGGTCGCAGCGTCCGCACCGCCACCCGTCGGTCAGCTCGGGGTCGTCGAGCGCCCGCCGCAGGAACGCCATGCGGCACCCGTCGGTGCGCACGTAGTCGACCATCGACTGCTGCTCGGCGCGGCGCGCGGCCGCGACCCGCTCGTAGCGCTCGGCGTCGTAGGACCACGGCCGGCCGGTGGCCTCCCAGCCGCCCCGCACGCGGCGCACGGCACCGTCCACGTCGAGCACCTTGAGCATGAGCTCGAGGCGTGCGCGGCGCAGCGTCACCGACGTCTCGAGGGCGGCCGTCGAGAGCGTGCCGCGGGCGGTGAGCGCCGCGAGCGCGGCGCGCACCTCGGTCTCGGGCGGGAACGCCATCGAGGCGAAGTAGTCCCAGATCGCCCGGTCCTCCCGCCCCGGCAGGAGCACCACCTCGGCGTGCTCGGTGGCACGACCCGCGCGCCCCACCTGCTGGTAGTAGGCGATCGGCGAGGCCGGTGCGCCGAGGTGCACGACGAACGCGAGGTCGCCCTTGTCGAACCCCATGCCGAGGGCCGACGTCGCGACCAGCGCCTTGACCCGGTTGGCGAGCAGGTCCGCCTCGGCCGCCTCCCGCTCGGTCGTGTCGGTCTGGCCCGTGTACGCGCGCACGTCGAGGCCCACCCCGCGCAGGTACTCGGTGACCTGCTGGGCCGCGGCGACAGTCAGGCAGTAGACGATGCCCGAGCCGTCGATGCGCGGCAGGTTGTGGGCGAGCCACGCGAGCTGCGCGGACGTGTCCGGCAGCGTCGCGACCGACAGGTGCAGGCTGTCCCGGTCGAGCGGTCCGCGCAGGACGAGCACGTCGGCGAGGTGGTCGGTGCCGTCCTCGGCGGTCACGGCGAGCTGCTCCGCGACGTCGTCGGTCACGCGCGAGTTCGCCGTGGCGGTCGTGGCCAGCACCGGGATGCCCGGGGGCAGGTCGGTGAGCAGGGTGCGGATGCGACGGTAGTCGGGCCGGAAGTCGTGCCCCCAGTCCGAGATGCAGTGCGCCTCGTCGATCACCACGAGCCCCGCGTCGGCGGCGAGCCGGGGCAGCACCTCGTCGCGGAAGCCCGGGTTGTTCAGTCGCTCGGGGGAGACCAGCAGCACGTCGACCTCGCCCGCGTGGACGCGCGCCTGCACGTCGGCCCACTCGGTCATGTTGGACGAGTTGATGGTCTCGGCGCGGATCCCCGCGCGTGCCGCGGCGGCCACCTGGTTGCGCATGAGCGCGAGCAGCGGGGAGATGATCACCGTCGGCCCGGACGGCGGGCCGCCGGCCGCGCCTGCGCGCAGCAGGGCCGTCGCGACGAAGTAGACGGCCGACTTGCCCCACCCGGTGCGCTGGACCACGAGCGCCCGCCGCCGGTCCGCGACCAGGGCCTCGACCGCGACCCACTGGTCCTCACGGAGCCGGGCGTCTTCGCGTCCGACGAGGGCCCGCAGCGCCGCCTCGGCCTGCTCGCGGAGCGCTGCGCGGTCCACCGGGGCTGCGGCGTCGTGCTCGGTGGACGAGGTCGCGTCGGACGTGACGGGCCGGGGGGAGGGGGACATGCCTCGATGGTAGGCAGAGCCACCGACTCCGCGGGGAGGGGCCCCGGAGACGGGGATGCCCGTCCGCTGGGGGGCGGGGCGGACGGGCATCGGGCTGACGTCGTCGTCAGAGCAGGCGACCGGCGCGAAAGGGGGACGTCGCTCGGTCGCACATCGAGGCTAGGCACATCCCGGGCTCCCTGGGGTGGGACCTTGGTCACGTTCTCCGGCGAGGTGCTCCGCGGCGACGGCCCGCGACGCGTGGCGGTCACCGACCGAGGTCCGGACGCTCGACGGCCCTCTCAGGCGCAGTCCCTAGACTCGCAGGCGTGACAGCAGACCTGGACCGCCCGTCGTTGCCCCTGCGCGCCGAGCTCGCCGGCCTCGAGCCGTACGGCGCCCCGCAGCTCGACGTTCCGCACCTGCTCAACGTCAACGAGAACCCGTATGCGCCCTCGGCCGAGGTCGTCGCCGACATCGCCCACGACGTCGCGCTGGCCGCCGCCGGCCTCAACCGCTACCCCGACCGCGACTTCACGGCCCTGCGCGCGGACCTCGCGGCGTACCTGCACGTCGAGTCCGGCGTCGAGCTCGCGCCCGAGCAGGTCTGGGCCGCGAACGGCTCGAACGAGATCATGCTGCACCTGCTGCAGGCCTTCGGCGGACCGGGCCGCACCGCGCTGTCGTTCGCGCCCACCTACTCGATGTACCCCGAGTACGCGCGCGACACGTCGACCCGCTGGGTGGCCGGGCGCCGCGCCGAGGACTTCGCCGTGGACCCGCAGCAGGCCGCCGCGACGATCGCTGCCGAGGCGCCGTCGGTCGTGCTGCTCGCGAGCCCCAACAACCCGACGGGCACCGCGCTGCCGACGGCGACGCTCGAGGTCCTGCTCGACGCCGCGGCGCGTGTGCCCGGGGGCTGCGTGGTCGTGGTCGACGAGGCGTACGGCGAGTTCCGCCGCGCGGGCACCCGCTCGGCCCTCGACCTGCTCGCCGCGCACCCGCACCTGGTCGTGACGCGGACCATGTCCAAGGCGTTCGGCCTGGCCGGTGCCCGCGTGGGGTACCTCGCCGCGTCGACCGAGGTCGTCGACGCGCTGCGCGTCGTCCGGCTGCCGTACCACCTGTCGGCCGTGACCCAGGCGGTCGCCCGCGCGGCCCTGCGGCACGCGCCCGAGCTCATGGCGCAGGTCGGCTCGCTGCGGGTCGAGCGGGACGCGACTGTGACCTGGCTGCGCGAGCAGGGCCTGACCGTCGCGGAGTCCGACGCGAACTTCGTGCTGTTCGGGGTGTTCGACGACCGGCACGCGATCTGGCAGGGTCTGCTCGACCGGGGGGTGCTGATCCGCGAGGTCGGGCCCGAGGGGTGGCTGCGCGTGTCGATCGGCACGCCGGAGGACATGACGGCGTTCAAGGACGCCCTGGTGGAGGTGGCTGGACTGTGAGCACGACGGCTGACCGCGGCGCGCGCACGGCGCGCATCGAGCGGACCACGAGCGAGTCGTCGGTGCTCGTCGAGCTCGACCTCGACGGCACGGGGACCACCGACATCTCGACCACGGTCGGGTTCTACGACCACATGCTCACGGCCCTCGGCAAGCACTCGCTCATCGACCTGACCGTCAAGGCCACGGGCGACACGCACATCGACGCCCACCACACGGTCGAGGACGTCGCGATCGCGATCGGCGAGGCGCTGCGTCTGGCGCTGGGCGACAAGCAGGGGATCTCGCGCTTCGGGGACGCGCTCGTCCCGCTCGACGAGGCGTTGGCCCAGGCCGTCGTCGACGTGTCCGGCCGCCCGTACCTCGTGCACTCCGGCGAGCCCGCGGGGCAGGAGCACCACCTCATCGGCGGGCAGTTCACGGGCTCGCTCACGCGTCACGTCTTCGAGTCGATCGCGCACCACGCCGGGATCTGCATCCACATGCGGGTGCTGGCCGGTCGCGACCCGCACCACGTCGTCGAGGCGCAGTTCAAGGCCCTGGCCCGCGCGCTGCGGTTCGCCGTCCAGCCCGACCCACGGGTCGTGGGCATCCCGAGCACCAAGGGGGCGCTGTGAGCACCGACCACCCGCAGCCGTCGGGCGGCGACGAGCTGCCCGAGGGCTTCACCGTGCCCGACGACCTGTCGGGGCTGACCGGTCCCGGCGCCGACCCCGGGCCCGCTCCGGCCGGGGCGGACGCCGCCGCACCCGCGGCCGCCGCGCCGCAGGCCGAGCAGCCCACCGTCGCGCTCGTGGTCACGCAGGTCGCGGGCGCCGAGGCGCTCGCGGCGGCCTGCGCGATCGCGAAGGTCGACGTCGATGCGATCTTCACGTCGGTCGGTGCGGTCGCCGTGCTGCGCGACCCGACCGCAGCCGTCGCCGGCGCCCGCGCGATCTCGGCGATGCTCAAGACCTCGCCCGTGGTGCTGCTCGTGCGGCACACGGGCCAGATCGGCGCCACGCAGTGGGCCGGTGGAGTGCAGGGCGACGACCTGCCCCCGGGTCTCGTGCTGTCCGACGCCCCGGCCGAGATCGAGCAGCTGCTGCTCGGCACCCTCGTGGTCGCGGACGCGGAGAACGCCGTGACGAGCGTGGGCCTGTCGCGCTGGAAGGCGATGCGGCTGCTCGCGGCGGCGACCCGCGACCAGCGCCGCGGCTGAACCTCGTCCGTGGCCACCGAGCCGCCGCCGAGGGCTGGACGCGACGACTGCCCGTCCAGGTCGGCCGGGTAGCCTGACCCCGTGCCCAGCCAGTCTCGCGTCGTCGTCCTCGACTACGGCTTCGGCAACGTGCGGTCCGCCGTGCGTGCGCTGATGCGTGTCGGTGCACAGGTCGAGCTCACCTCCGACCCCCATGCGGCCGCCGAGGCCGACGGCCTCGTGGTGCCCGGCGTCGGGGCGTTCGCCGCGTGCATGGAGGGCCTGCGCGCCGTCCACGGCGACCAGATCGTCGACCGGCGGCTCGCGGGCGGACGCCCGGTCCTGGGCATCTGCGTCGGCATGCAGGTCATGTTCGCCGCGGGCGACGAGCACGGGGAGCGCGCCGAAGGGCTGGGCGAGTGGCCCGGTGTCGTGGACCGGCTCGAGGCCGACGTCGTGCCGCACATGGGCTGGTCGACGGTGGACGTGCCCGAGGGCTCGACGCTGTTCGCCGGCCTGGAGGACGAGCGCTTCTACTTCGTGCACTCCTACGCGGCCCGCAGCTTCCCGCTGGCCGAGGAGGCGGACGGCACCCGGTTCCGTGCACCGCTCGTCACCTGGTCGCAGCACGGCGACCGCTTCGTGGCCGCGGTCGAGAACGGTCCGCTGTCGGCGACCCAGTTCCACCCCGAGAAGTCCGGCGACGCCGGCGCCGAGCTGCTGCGCAACTGGGTCGGCTCGCTGCGCTGAGCCGCGCGGCGGTCCCGGACCCGCACCGCCCGACGACCACGTCGGGCACCGCACCGAGCACGACAGGGCCGACGTGGCCCGCACGAACCCCGGCGCCCCAGCCGCGCCGCCGAGAGAGGACACCATGACCGACCGTCTCGAGCTGCTGCCCGCCGTCGACGTCGCCGAGGGGCAGGCCGTGCGCCTGGTCCAGGGCGCTGCCGGGTCCGAGACGGGCTACGGCGACCCGCTCGCCGCGGCGCTCGACTGGCACGCCGGGGGAGCCGAGTGGATCCACCTGGTCGACCTCGACGCGGCCTTCGGCCGGGGCAGCAACGCCCCCCTGCTCGCCGAGGTCGCCGCCGACCTCGCCGGGAAGGGTGTCAAGGTCGAGCTCTCGGGCGGCATCCGGGACGACGCGTCGCTCGAGCGCGCGCTCGCGACGGGGGCCACGCGGGTCAACCTGGGCACCGCGGCCCTCGAGGACCCCGCGTGGACCGCGAAGGTCATCGAGAGCCACGGAGCCGCGATCGCCGTCGGCCTGGACGTGCGGGGCACCACGCTCGCCGCGCGCGGCTGGACCCAGGAGGGCGGCGACCTGTGGGAGGTGCTCGCCCGGCTCGACGACGCAGGATGCGCACGGTACGTGCTGACCGACGTGACGAAGGACGGCACGCTGCGCGGCCCGAACCTCGAGCTGCTGCGTGAGGTGTGCGCGCGCACGTCCGCGCCGGTCGTCGCGTCGGGCGGCATCTCGAGCCTCGCCGACATCGAGGCGCTGCGCGCGCTCGTGCCGCTCGGCGTCGAGGGTGCGATCGTCGGCAAGGCCCTCTACGCGGGGGCGTTCACGCTGCCCCAGGCCCTGGACGTCGCCGGGCGGCCGTGACCGTGGCCGGTCGTGAGCTCCCGCCGTCCTCGCCGTTCGCGGGCGACGACGGCTCGTGCGACATCGGGCTCGGTCGCGCGCTCGACGCGTTCGGCGAGGGCAGGGGGGCGCTCGGCGCCGTGGTCGACGCCCTCGCGGGCACCCGGGTGCTGGTGCCCGTGCTGGCCGAGCTTGAGGTCGCCGACGTCGTGGTCCACGACGGGCACGAGCACACGGTCGACAAGGAGGCGTCGGCCGGCATCGTCGCGCTGCGGGCCCCCGACGGGCGGACCGCTCTGCCGGTGTTCTCCTCGGTCGCGAGCATGAGCGCGTGGCGTGCCGACGCGCGCCCCGTGCCCTCGGACGTCGCCCGAGCGGCGCTGTCGGCCGTGGAGGAGGGCTGGGAGCTGCTCGTGCTCGACCCGGGCGGCCCCGTCACCGTGCTCGTGCCCCGTCCCGCGGTGTGGGCGCTCGCCCAGCAGCGGGCGTGGGTGCCCGCGGTACGTCCCGGCCCGGGGGGCGACGAGGTGTGCCCGGACGTCCGCGCCGCCGTCCGCGAGGCGCTCGCGGGCATCCCTCAGGTGCCCGCCGCGGACGCCGAGCCCGGTCGGCGCGCCGAGGTCGCCGTGGTCCTGTCCGTCGTCGCCGGGCTCGACCGCCCGCGCCTCGACGCCGTGCTCGCGCAGGTCAACGAGCGGCTCGCCGCCGACGAGACGGTCACCGCACGGGTCGACTCGCTCGAGCTGCGGCTGCGCACCGCCTGAGCGACGGGCCAGGTCGGGGCTGCCCGCGCGTCAGCGGTGCAGCGACCCGAGGCGCCGCAGGTGCCGGAGGCGTCCGAGGTGGCCGAGGTAGCCGTGGTGCCCCGGCAGCCCGTGGTGGCCGGGCAGCACGCGACGCACGCTGCGCAGCACCAGGGCGAGGCAGGCGGTCGCGCCCAGGACCACCACCGCGACGGCGCCGACGACCTGGGCCCCGAGCACGATCCGGTTGACGTCGATCGCGGGGCGCCAGTGCACGCCTGAATCGTCGATGACGTAGACCCCGAGCGGCTTGACCCGCGCGGCGTAGCCACCCCCGCCCCCGTCGCCCTCGCGGACGCCGCCCTCGCGGACGCCGCCCTCGGTGTCGTCCCCCTGCGTGCCCCGGCCGCCACCACTCCCGGTGGCGCCCATGATCTTCGCGACCGGGACGAGGGTGCGTCCCCCGTGCTCGTACGGGGTGCCGAAGGCCCGGGCGACGTTCAGCGTCTCGCTCGCGGTACGGGTCACGACGTAGGGGTCGAACTGCTGCTCGTCGGGCATGGTGTCTCCGGTCTGCTCGCGGCTCAGGGAGCCCGGGTGGTCAGGACGTCGCGCACGGCACGGTCTCGGTGAAGGCCGTGTCGTCTGCAAGCATCGTGCGCAGCGTGCTCACCGGCACCACGAAGCTCATGCCGGTCGAGTTCTTGGCGTAGACGACGCCGATCACGCGTCCCTCCTCGTCGAGCGCCGCCGAGCCCGAGCTCCCCGGCTCGACCGCGGCGTCGGTGACGAGCACCTCGCCGAGGTTCTCGTTGAGCGGGTCGGTCGTGGTGCCGATCACCCGCCCGCTCGTGACGGTGAGCCGGCCGCCCAGCGGGTAGCCGACGACAGTCACGGCGTCGCCCGGCTCGGGGTCGACCTCGGCCAGCACGGGCGCCGCAGGCAGCGGCTCGGCGGTGCGCACCACGGCCAGGTCGGCCAGGCCCGCCGTGCTCGCCGCGGTCACCGCGATGTCCCGGCCGTCGTAGGTGCTGACCTGCAGATCGGTCGAGTCGGCCACCACGTGGCGGTTCGTGACGAGCGTCGTCTCGTCGAGCGCGAAGCCCGATCCGGTGGACAGCGACGAGCACCCCACGTTGCGGATGCGCACCGCCATCCGCTGCGCCGCGTCGAAGCCGTCGGGGGAGAGGTTGCCCGTCGTGTCGGGCTCGGCCACCGGGACCGTCGACGGCACCACGTCGGTCGGCATCGGACCCGGCATCGACGGAAGCGCGCCGCACCCCGCGAGCAGCGCCGCGACGAGGAGCAGGCCCCCCGTCGGGACGGCGCGCGTGCTCGCCCAGGACCGGCTCACCGGTCGAGCTCCTTCTGCAGCGTCGCGTTCGCGTCCGTGGCCGCGCCGCACACGCGCTCCACGTCGGACCGGAACCGCGCGAGGTCCGTCGGGTCGTACTGCGCCGCGTTCTGCAGGTACTCGATGAGCCGGTACTGGCCGTCGATGCACGTCGACAGGGCAGACGCGACGTCGCGGGCCGCCTCGGAGACGCGCTCCTGGTAGTCGACGAGGCGCTGCTGCACCTCGCGGTCGTCGCCCAGCTGTGCCTTCTCGTCCGCGAGCTCTGTGATGCGCGCCTGGGCCGCGCCGAGCTGCTCCCGCGTGCCCTCGAGCTCGGCCAGCGCGCCCTCGAGCTCGCCGCGGGACTGGGCCAGGTCCTCCACGGTGCCCCGGGCGACCTGCTCCCACTCGGTGCTGCGCTGCTCGAGCGACCGCGCCAGGACGACCAGGTACGTCGAGGCCCCGAGGAGCACGGCCAGCAGCAGCCCGAGCACGATCACCGGCCACGGGTGGCGGTGGCTGACCGGCTCGGCCAGCGGCATGGTGAGCGGGGGCGGGACGTACCCGGCGTGCTCGCCCCCGGTGGCCACGGGCGGCGCGTCGACCGCGACGGACCCCGGCAGCGCTGTGGTGCCCAGCCCGTCCGGGCTCCACGCGGTCGCAGTCGCGACGCGGGCGGGCGCAGCGGTGGTCGGCGAAGGAGGAGCAGGCCGGACGTCGGGCTGGTCCGGGGTCCCCGGGTCACTGGTCACCCGGCACAGGATAGGGGCGGGTGTCGCCGTCCAGACCGCGGATCGAAATGGTCGCGCGCCCACGGGCCTCGGCGGGAGAGGATCCTCCCCGTGCTCCTCTCCCGCTACGCCGACCTCCTGCGCCTGCCCGGTGTGCTGCGCCTCGTCCTCGTCTCGCTCGTGGCGCGCCTGCCGCACGCCATGACCGGGATCGTGCTCACGCTGCACGTCGTGACCACGCTCGACAAGGGCTACGGCCAGGCCGGGATCGTCGCTGGAGCCATGACGCTCGGGTCGGCGATCGGCGCACCGTGGCGCGGACGGATGGTCGACACGCTCGGCCTGCGGCGCGCGCTCGCGCCGTCGGTCGCGGTCGAGGCGGCCGTGTGGATCTGCGCGCCCCTGCTCGGCTACGAGCTGCTGATCGGCGCCGCTTTCGTCGCGGGCCTGTTCCTCGTGCCGGTGTTCTCCGTGGTGCGTCAGTCGCTCGGCGTCCTCGTGCCGCCCGCGCAGCAGCGCACCGGGTACGCGCTCGACTCGGTCGGCACCGAGGCGACGTTCATGCTCGCGCCCGTGACCGGCGTGATGATCGCGACCCAGATCTCGACGACGGTGGCGCTCGTGGTGGTCGGCGTCGCGACGGTCGGTGCGGGTGCGCTGCTCATGTGGCTGAACCCGCCGACGCGGAGCGCGCAGCTCGACGGTGCCGCGGCGCCGGTCCCGGTCGAGCGCGGCTCGTGGCGCGACGTCGTCACCCCGGGACTGCTCGTGGTCCTCGCGGCGTCGGTCGCCGCGTCGCTCGTGCTCAACGGCACCGACCTGGCGATCGTCGCCTCGCTCCAGGACGCCGGGCGCGGCGGCTCGGTCGGGTGGATGGTCGCGCTGTGGGCGGGTGGGTCGCTCGTCGGCGGTCTGGTCTACGGGGCCGGTCGGCGCGCCGTGCACCCGCTGGCCATCGTGTTCGCGCTCGCTGTGCTGACCGTCCCGGCGGCGTTCGCCGGCACGCCGCTGCTGCTGGCGTTCGCTGTCGTCCTCGCCGGTCTGCCGTGCGCCCCGGCCCTGTCCTCGATCACGGCGACGCTCGTGCGCCTCGTGCCTGAGCACCGACGGGGCGAGGTCATGGGCTGGAACGGCACCGCGATGACCGTGGGTGCCGCACTCGGTGCCCCGGTGTGCGGTGCGGTGATCGACCGGGCGGGTGCCCAGGCCGGCTTCCTGACCGCGTCGCTCGTCGCGGCCGGTCTGGCCGGGGTCGGGCTCGTGGTGCTCAAGGTCACGCGTGACCGAGCGGTCGAGGTGGCAGCGCGTGACGAGGTGGCAGCGCGCGACGAGGCCGAGCCCGTCACCGGTGACGCCCTGGTCGAGGTCCTGACCCGCGCCGCGGGCACCGGCGGGCCGCTGTCCGGCGACGTGCCCGCCCAGGCCATGGGTCCGCGGGACGGGGCGTCCGACGCCCGGGAGGTCGTCCGGCAGGCGACGACGGTCCCCGAGCTCAGCTGACGGGACCGGTGAACGCCTCGCCAGGGCCCTCGCCGACCGCGTCGGGGAACGGGGACGCCTCACGGAACGCGAGCTGGAGCGAGCGCAGGCCGTCCCGCAGCGCCCGGGCGTGCTGGTTGCCGAGGTCGGGGGCCGAGGCCGTGACGAGCGCGGCGAGCGCCGTGATGAGCTTGCGGGCCTCGTCGAGGTCGAGGTAGTCCGCTCCCGGGGCTCCCGGGGTGTCCTCGGACAGACCGCACTTCACGGCCGCGGCGCTCATGAGGTGGACCGCGGCGGTCGTGATGACCTCGACCGCGGCGACGTCGGCGATGTCGCGGGTCTGGGCGGCGGCGTCGACCTGCCCCGGGGTCTCGACGGGGGAGGGGACGGGCGCGTGCGGCTCGGACATGGTGACGATCCTCTCATCCCGCGGGCCGCCTCCGAGGGACGGCTCGAGGGCCCCGCACCGGAGTGGTGCGGGGCCCTCGGGGTCGGGCGGGTCGTGCGGGGTGCGCGTCAGACGATGGGGAGCGCCGACGTCGCGGGCGTGCCGGTCTCGACCGGCACGGTGCCGGCGAGGCCCGCCCGCAGCGCCGCACCGAGCTGGGTGTCGACGTTCGTCCAGTACTGGATCGCGCGCTCGCGGATCGCCTCGTTCTTCACGCCGCCGACGTGGCCCGTGATCGTGTCGAGGAAGCGGGCCCGGGCGGCGTCGTCGAACACGTCGCGGTAGAGCGTGCCCGCCTGGCCGAAGTCGTCGTCCTCGGCGTGCAGGCTCGCCGCGGTGCGCACGAGGTCGCCGTCGGACTCCCAGCCACGGGACTCCGCGGCGACGTCGGCGTGGGCCGCCGGGCCGCCGACCGAGTTGGGCGCGTACACCGGGGTGCTGGCCGAGTTGAAGCCCGAGCGCATCGCGCCGTCCTGCGAGTACGAGTGCACCGGCGCCGCGTGCGGCGCGTTGACGGGCAGCTGCGCGTGGTTGGTGCCCACGCGGTACCGGTGCGCGTCGGCGTAGGAGAAGATGCGCGCGAGGAGCATCTTGTCGGGGCTCGCCGCGATGCCGGGCACGAAGTTGCTCGGCGCGAACGTCGCCTGCTCGATCTGGGCGAAGTAGTTCTCGGGGTTGCGGTTCAGCTCGAGCGTGCCGACCTCGATCAGCGGGTAGTCCGCGTGCGGCCACACCTTCGTGAGGTCGAACGGGTTGAACCGGTAGTCCTTGGCGTCGTCGTACGGCATGACCTGGACCGAGAGCGTCCACGACGGGAAGTCGCCGCGCTCGATGGCCTCGGAGAGGTCACGGATGTGGACGTCCGCGTCAGACCCCGCGAGCTGCGAGGCCTGGTCGTTCGAGAAGCACTTGATGCCCTGGTTGGTCGTGAAGTGGTACTTGACCCAGAAGCGCTCACCCGCGGCGTTGATCCACTGGTAGGTGTGCGAGCCGAAGCCGTCCATGTGTCGCCACGACGCCGGGATGCCGCGGTCGCCCATGAGCCAGGTCACCTGGTGCGCCGACTCGGGGGACAGGCTCCAGAAGTCCCACTGCATGTCGTTGTCGCGCAGGTGGGTGCCCGGCAGCCGCTTCTGCGAGTGGATGAAGTCGGGGAACTTGATGCCGTCGCGGATGAAGAAGACGGGGGTGTTGTTGCCGACCAGGTCGTAGTTGCCCTCGGTCGTGTAGAACTTCAGCGCGAAGCCGCGCGGGTCGCGCCACGTGTCGGGCGAGCCCGCCTCGCCGGCGACGGTCGAGAAGCGGGCCAGCGTCTCGGTGGTGGTGCCCTGCTGGAACACAGCGGCGCGCGTGAACGCGCTGACGTCGTGCGTCGTGGTGAACGTGCCGAACGCGCCGCCGCCCTTGGCGTGCACGACGCGCTCGGGGACGCGCTCGCGGTTGAACTGCGCGAGCTTCTCGACGAGGTAGTGGTCGTGCAGGACGATCGGGCCGTCGGCGCCGACGGACTGGGAGTGCGCGTCGGAGGCGACGGGGGCGCCCGAGCTGGTCGTGGTGGGCGGGACGTTCGACATGAAGTTCCTCTCGGTGTCCCGGCGGGCCGGGGGGTTGTGCTCTGCGCAGACGGTGGCAGGCAGACGGTCGTGGGGTGCCGGTCGGTCAGTCGGTCCGGCAGGTGGGGCACAGGCCCCAGTACGTGACCTCGGCGGTCTCGACGGTGAATCCCGACGAGGAGCTGGGCACCAGGCAGGGCGCGTGCCCGACCGCGCAGTCCACGTCGTCGATCGCGCCGCACGTGCGGCACACGACGTGGTGGTGGTTGTCGCCGACCCGGCGCTCGTAGCGCGCGGGGTGGCCCGCGGGCTCGATCTGGCGCACGAGGCCCGCGGCGGTCAGCGCGTGCAGCACGTCGTAGACGGCCTGCACCGATGCCGTGCCGAGCTGCTCGCGCACAGCGGTGATCACGGCGTCGGCGTCGGCGTGCGGGTGCTCGGCCAGCGCTGCGAGCGTGGCGAGGCGGGTCGGGGTGACCCGCAGCCCGCTCTCGCGCAACTGCTGCTCAGGGCTCGCGGTGGTCATGGCCGCCACCCTAGCGGCTTATCTGGAACAGATCCAGTTCTGGAATAGATCCAGGACGACGCGCGGGTCTCGACCCGCGTTCAGCGACCACCGGCGACTCTGGTAAGGTCGTCCTCGACTGACCTGGATCGGTGGTTGCTCGACGAGCAGACACGGAATCCGGGTGCACAAGTGGAGTCACCTCCCACCTGAGTTTCGACCGCTCGATCTCTGATCGACGACAGAGGCCAGGTCCCGGTCCGGAGAGCGCGACGTGATACGTCGTGCTCGGCTCGCCGTCGCGCGAGGCGCTCGTCGCGCCGCGTATGGCGGTCCGGACTGTCGTGGCCCCCACCTGTGCCCAGGTTCGGGGGCCTTTCCCGTTCCTGGTGATCCCCACGACGAACCTGAGGAGCACCACATCAGCGAGCCCCGCATCAACGATCGGATCCGCGTCGCCGAGGTCCGCCTGGTCGGCCCCAACGGCGAGCAGGTCGGCATCGTCCGCGTGGAAGACGCACTGCGCCTGGCCCAGGACGCCGATCTCGACCTGGTCGAGGTCGCTCCGGACGCCCGTCCGCCCGTCTGCAAGATCATGGACTACGGCAAGTTCAAGTACGAAGCAGACATGAAGGCGCGCGAGGCCCGGCGCAACCAGACGAACACGATCCTCAAGGAGATCCGTTTCCGCCTGAAGATCGACCCGCACGACTACGGCACCAAGAAGGGCCACGTCGAGCGGTTCCTCAAGGCCGGGGACAAGGTCAAGGTCATGATCATGTTCCGCGGTCGCGAGCAGTCGCGACCGGAGATGGGCATCCGTCTGCTCCAGCGCCTCGCCACGGACGTCGCCGACCTCGGCTTCATCGAGAGCGCGCCGAAGCAGGACGGGCGCAACATGATCATGGTGCTCGGCCCGGTCAAGAAGAAGGCCGAGCAGAAGAGCGAGCAGCGTCGCGCCGCCCAGACCCAGACGAGCGACGAGAGCCACGCCGGCGACGAGCGTCCCGACGAGCAGCCCGCGGAGCAGCCCGCAGCGGTGACGGCCCCGGCCGCACAGCCTGCGAGCGCCCCTGCCGCACCGGCCGCGACGCCGGAACCCGAGGCCGTGAACGCCGAAGCACCCGCGGAGGCGGAGGCACCTGCCGAGGCACCTGCCGAGGCGGAAGCACCTGCCGAGGCACCCGCAGCAGAGCAGAAGCCCGCCGCGGCGGCGCCCAAGGCTCCGGCTGCGAAGGCCCCGGCCAGGGCGAGCGCCCCGGCCAAGGCCACCAAGCCCGCCGAGGCGACCGCCGAGGCACCTGCCGCCGCAGCACCGGCCCCCCGGCCCACGCCGCGTCCGGCACCGAGCGCAGCGCAGCCTGCTGCGCCTCGCCCGGCCCCCCGGCCCGGCCCGGCCAAGCCGGCGGCGAAGCCCTCGCCGTCCGCTCGCCCGGGACAGACCACGGCCTGACCTGAACGACGGACGGGGATCCTCACTCGGACCCCCGCACGAACGAGTCGCGCCACCCCGCGCGATGCGACGACAAGGAGAGAGCGGCAGCCATGCCGAAGAACAAGACGCACTCCGGTGCCAAGAAGCGTTTCCGGGTCACCGGCAGCGGCAAGCTCATGCGTGAGCAGGCCAACGGTCGTCACCTGCTCGAGCACAAGTCGAGCCGTCGCACCCGGCGTATCGCCGGCGACGTCGTCGTCTCTGCTGCTGACGCCCCCAAGATCAAGAAGCTGCTCGGCAAGTGACCTCGTGGGCGCGTGAGCGCCCCGGAGTCACCTGCGAGCCCCGACACGCAAGGAGCATCACGTGGCACGCGTGAAGCGGGCGGTCAACGCCCACAAGAAGCGCCGTACAACCCTCGAGCGCGCCAGCGGTTACCGTGGCCAGCGTTCGCGTCTCTACCGCAAGGCGAAGGAGCAGGTCACCCACTCCCTCGTCTACTCCTACCGCGACCGCAAGGCGCGCAAGGGAGACTTCCGCAAGCTGTGGATCCAGCGCATCAACGCGGCCTCGCGCGAGCAGGGCATGACGTACAACCGCCTGATCCAGGGTCTGAAGCTCGCCGGCATCGAGGTCGACCGCCGCGTGCTCGCCGACCTCGCGGTCAACGACGCGCCCGCGTTCAACGTCCTGGTGAAGGCTGCCAAGGACGCGCTGCCGGCCGACGTGAACGCGCCCACCGCGGCGTGACGCGCTGACTGCTTCCCCGGACGCCCGGCCGATGCCCGAGCTGACCAACCCCCGCGCCGAGCGGGTCAAGGCAGCACGGGCGTTGGCCGGGCGTTCCGTTCGTCGTCGCACCGGACGGTTCCTGGTCGAGGGCCCCCAGGCGGTACGCGAGGCCGTCCGCTTCGCCGCCGCCCACGTGCGTGAGGTCTACCTGACCGAGGCCGCGGCCGAGCGCTACGACGAGATCGTGGCCGACGCGCGGGCAGCCGGGCTGTCCGTGCGCACCGGGACACCCGAGGTCCTCGACGCGATGTCGGGCGACGCCCAGGGGGTGCTGGCTGTGCTCGAGCACCGGCCCGCGACCCTCGAGCAGGTCCTCGCCGCGCGCCCCCGGCTCGTGGCGGTGCTCGCGAACGTCCGCGACCCCGGCAACGCCGGCACCGTGATCCGTGCTGCCGACGCCGCGGGGGCGGACGCGGTGGTGCTCGCGGGGGAGTGCGTCGACCCGCTCAACCCGAAGGTCGTGCGCTCGACGGCAGGGTCGCTGTTCCACCTGCCGGTCGTCGCCGACGTCGCCCTGGCCGAGGTCGTGCACGCCGTGCGCACCGCAGGGCTGACGGTGCTCGCTGCCGACGGCGCGGGCGACCGCGACCTCGACGACCTGCAGGACGTCGCCGCGACGCGCCAGGTGCCCGGCGGGGACCCCGACCTGCACCGGCCGACAGCCTGGGTCTTCGGGAACGAGGCCTGGGGCCTGCGACCCGAGGACCGTGAGCTCGCGGACGCCGTGGTGCGGGTGCCGATCCGCGGCCGGGCCGAGTCGCTCAACCTCGCGACCGCCGCGACGGTCTGCCTGTACGCGAGCTCACGCGCCCAGCGCTGAGCTGCACCTTCCCCTGCTCCTACCCAGCCCCCTGCCGTGCGCGGCAGGGGGCTGGCATGGTGGTCGGATGCGCCTGTTCGTCGCCGTCCGCCCACCGGCCCCGGTGCTCGACCACCTGGACCTCGCCCTGCGCGTCGTCCAGGCGCACGAGGCGCTGACCGCGGACCCCGCGGACGTCCGGTGGACGCTCGAGGAGAACCGTCATGTGACGGCGGCGTTCTACGGGACGCTCCCCGACGGGCGCACCGACGAGCTCGTGGCCGCGCTCGAGGACGGGGTCCGGGCGATCCCGCCCTTCGAGCTGCGGCTGCGCGGGGCGGGGGTGTTCGCGCACCGGACGCTGTGGGTCGGGGTGGCGGGCGACCTCGGGTCGATGCGACGGCTGTCGGCGATGGCCGGCGCCGCGGGCGAGGAGGTCGGTGCGAGGCCCGACGACCGGGTCCGCTCGCGCCCGCACCTGACGGTCGGCCGGGTCGGCGCGCCCACCCCGGCGGGTCGTGGCCGCCGTCGCCGCGACCGTCCGACCGACGACCCGGCGGCGTCGCTGGTGCGGGCGCTCGCCGTGTACGACGGGCCCGAGTGGACGGTCGAGGAGCTGCTGCTCGTGGCCTCCGCTCCGGGCGCCGGTCGCGGCGGTGGTCCGCTCTACACACCGGTGCAGGCGTTCGCACTGGGTGCCTGAGCTGGGCTGGGCGCCCGACGTGCGGGGTGTGGCACCATGGCGCCATGCCCGTCGCAGCCCCGACCGCCCCGCGTGGTCGCCGATTTAGGTGGCCCGTCCCCGGGCCGCGCCGCTGACGCCGTGCACCAGGACGTCACCCTGATGGGGTGGCGCACAGGCCCCCGGGACGGGCGCCACTAGACTTTCCCGCTGGTCGTGTGCTCCGCGCACCGGCCGGCCCGCTCCCGCCTGGAAGGCCCGGATGTCCACTCCTGTGTCCCCACTGTCCCCGCTCGACGCCGCCGGCATCGAGGCGGCCCTGGCCGATGCGCTCGCCGCGCTCGAGCAGGCGTCCGGCCTCGACGAGCTCAAGGCCGCCCGTCTCGAGCACGTCGGCGAGCGCAGCCCGCTCGCGCTCGCGAACCGCGAGATCGGTCAGCTGCCCCCGGCCGACAAGGCCGTGGCCGGCCGGCTCGTCGGTGCCGCACGCGGCCGGCTCGCGAAGGCCCTCGCCGCCCGCCAGGAGCAGCTCGAGGCCGAGCGCGACGAGCGGGTGCTCGTCGAGGAGTCCGTCGACGTGACGCTGCCCGTCGACCGGCACCCCCGCGGAGCCCGCCACCCGCTCGAGATGCTCTCCGAGCGGATCGCGGACATCTTCGTCTCGATGGGCTGGGAGATCGCCGAGGGGCCCGAGGTCGAGGCCGAGTGGTTCAACTTCGACGCGCTCAACTTCGGCGTCGACCACCCCGCTCGCCAGATGCAGGACACGTTCTTCGTGGACTCGGGCGAGCCGGGCGTCGACTCGCACCTGGTGCTGCGCACGCACACCTCGCCCGTCCAGGCCCGCTCGCTTCTGAGCCGCGAGCTGCCCGTGTACATCGCGTGCCCGGGCAAGGTGTTCCGCACCGACGAGCTCGACGCGACGCACACCCCCGTCTTCCACCAGGTCGAGGGGCTCGCGGTCGACAAGGGCCTGACCATGGCGCACCTCAAAGGCACGCTCGACCACTTCGCCCGGGCGATCTTCGGCCCCGAGGCGCGCACCCGGCTGCGCCCGTCGTTCTTCCCGTTCACCGAGCCGTCCGCCGAGATGGACCTGTGGTTCCCGCAGAAGAAGGGCGGCCCGGGCTGGATCGAGTGGGGTGGCTGCGGGATGGTCAACCCGAACGTGCTGCGCGCCGCGGGCATCGACCCCGACGTCTACACGGGCTTCGCGTTCGGCATGGGGATCGAGCGCACGCTGATGCTGCGGCACGGCATCGCTGACATGCACGACATGGTGGAGGGCGACGTGCGCTTCTCCCTGCAGTTCGGGACGGAGATCTGATGCCGCGCATCCCTCTGACGTGGCTCGCCGAGCACGTCGACCTTCCGGCGGGCACGACCGCCGAGCAGCTCGCCGCCGACCTGGTCCGCGTCGGGCTCGAGGAGGAGGCCATCCTCCCCGCGGCCGTGACCGGTCCGCTCGTGGTCGGCGAGGTCGTCGAGCGGACGCCCGAGCCGCAGAAGAACGGCAAGACCATCAACTGGTGCCGCGTCGACGTGGGCGCGCTCAACGAGGCCGACGGGTCGCCGCGCGGCATCGTGTGCGGCGCGCACAACTTCGACGTGGGCGACCGCGTGGTCGTCGCGCTGCCCGGCGCTGTGCTGCCCGGACCGTTCCCGATCGCGTCGCGCAAGACGTACGGCCACGTCTCGGACGGCATGATCTGCTCGGCCCGCGAGCTGGGGCTGGGCGAGGACCACGACGGAATCATCGTGCTGTCCCGCATCGGGATCGACGCCGAGCCGGGGGCGGACGCGCGCGAGCTGCTGGGCCTCGGCGAGGAGGTCCTCGAGATCAACGTGACGCCCGACCGCGGCTACTGCTTCTCGATGCGGGGCGTCGCACGGGAGTACTCGCACGCGACGGGCGCCGCGTTCACCGACCCGGGCCTGGCGACCGCGGCCGACACCGCGGTGTCCGGTGACGTCACGGGTGCGGGCTTCGCGGTCGAGATCGTCGACGCGGCCCCCGTCCACGGCGTGCCCGGCGCGGACCGGTTCGTCGCGCAGGTCGTGCGCGGGGTCGACGCCTCGGCGCCCTCACCTGCGTGGATGCAGCGCCGCCTGACGCAGGCGGGCATGCGTCCGATCTCGCTCGCGGTCGACGTGACGAACTACGTGATGCTCGACCTGGGGCAGCCGCTGCACGCGTACGACCTGTCGCAGGTGGCCGCGCCGATCGTGGTGCGGCGCGCCGTGCCCGGCGAGCGTCTGCGCACCCTCGACGACGTCGAGCGGGTGCTCGACCCCGAGGACCTGCTCATCACCGACAGCCCCGCGGGCGGGGACGCCTCACGGATCCTTGGCCTGGCGGGGGTCATGGGCGGCGCCGAGAGCGAGGTCGCGTCGGGCACGAGCGACCTGCTGATCGAGGCCGCGCACTTCGACCCGGTCACCGTCGCCCGCACGGCGCGGCGCCACAAGCTGCCCACCGAGGCGGCCAAGCGCTTCGAGCGCGGGGTCGACCCGCAGCTGCCGCGTGTCGCGGTCGCGCGGGTCGTCGAGCTGCTCGTGGAGCACGGTGGCGGCGTCGCGGACGTCGCGGTCACCGACGTGGACCGGACCCCGGCCCCCACGACCGTCGCGCTGCCGGTCGGCCTGCCGGCCCGCCTCGTGGGGGTCGACTACACCTCGGCGCAGGTGCGCGAGACGCTCGAGGACATCGGCTGCACCGTGTCGGGTGCGCCCGACGCGGGCGTCGTCGAGGTGCAGGTCCCGACGTGGCGCCCCGACCTGACGGAGCCCGTCGACCTGGTCGAGGAGATCGCGCGGCTGCGCGGCTACGACGCGATCCCGTCCCTGCTGCCGGTCGCCCCCGCGGGGCGCGGCCTGTCGGCGGGGCAGCGTGCGCGTCGGGCCGTGGCCCGCACGCTCGCCGACGCCGGGTTCGTCGAGACGCTCAGCTACCCGTTCGTGGGCACCGAGCAGCACGACGCGCTCGCGCTCCCGGCTGACGACGTGCGTCGCCGGGCGGTGCGGCTGGTCAACCCGATGTCCGAGACCCAGCCCGAGCTCCGCACGAACGTGCTGGTCACGCTGCTCGAGACCGTGCGCCGCAACGTCGGACGCGGCACGGCCGACCTGGCGGTGTTCGAGATGGGTCTCGTGACCCGCCCGGTGCCCGGTGCGCCCCTGCCGCCGAGCCTGCCGGGGGCTGTGCGTCCGTCGGACGACGAGCTCGTCGCGCTCGAGGCCGGCGTCCCCGCCCAGCCGCGGCACGTCGCCGGGTTCGTGTCGGGCCATCGTGAGCCTGCCGGCTGGTGGGGTGCGGGGCGTCGTGCCGACCACACCGACGCGATCGAGGCCGCGCTGCTGGTGGCCGAGGGCGCCGGCACCCAGGTCGTGGTGCGGGCGGGCACCGGGCACGCGCCGTGGCACCCGGGGCGCACAGCACGGCTCGAGACGCTCGACGGGCGCCTCGTGGGCCATGCGGGCGAGCTGCACCCCAAGGTCGTCGCTACCCTCGGCCTGCCCGAGCGGTCGGCGGCGTTCGAGGTCGACCTCGACGTCCTGCTCGACGCCGCCCCCGGCGAACCCGTGCAGGCTCACGAGGTCTCGTCGTTCCCGGTCGCGAAGGAGGACATCGCGCTGGTCGTCGACACGGACGTGCCGGTGGCCGACGTGCAGGCCGCGGTGCGCACCGGAGCGGCCGCGAGCCCGGCCGGCGACGTGCTCGAGGAGCTGCGCCTGTTCGACGTCTACACCGGACCGCAGCTGGGCGACGGCAAGAAGTCGCTGGCGTTCTCGCTGCGGCTGCGCGCGGCCGACCGCACCCTGACGGCCGAGGAGGCCGCGGGCGTGCGCGAGGCGGTCGTGGCCGAGGCGGGTCGACGGGTAGGGGCCGTGCTGCGCGCCTGACCTGCGCACGCCCACCCGCACGTCACCGCCCGTTGGCGGCGCCGACGACGCAGCGCCCGCCCCGCCTCTGCGGGGTCGGGCGCTGCGTCGTCAGACGTTCAGCCCGCTGCCCGCCGGGAGCGGGCACGACCAGGTCGCCTCGGTCCAAGACCAGCGGGAGGTGACCTGCTTCCCGTCGACGTCGGGGCAGGGCGGTCGCTGCAGGCCGTAGGAGAGGTAGCCGGCCACGAGCGCGACGCTGAGCAGCACGGCGAGCACGGTGGCGGCGCGCCGCAGCCACGGAGGGCTCGTCGCGTCGCCCGCGAGCGGGATCATGTCCACGGCAGCGATGCTAGAGCTCGCAGGTGTCGTCCGTGCACGCGTCGGCCGCACCGGCAGGCGTGAGGTCCACGGGGGCGGCGGCCTCCCAGGCACGCTCGAGCAGCTGGGTGAACACCTCGACCGGCTGGGCGCCCGAGACCGCGAGGCGGCGGTCGGCGACGAAGAACGGGACGCCACGGACCCCGAGCGCCCGGGCCTGCTCCTCGTCCCGGCGCACGGCCTCGCCGCCGTCGCCGCCGGCCAGCGCCGCGCGCACGTCGTCGTCGGTGAGCCCGGAGGCACCGCACCCGGCGTCCGCGGCGAGCCGCACCAGGGTGTCGTGGTCGCCGAGGTCCGCGCCGTGGGTGAAGTGGGCGGCGTACAGGATCTCGACCGTGCGGTCGGCGAGGTCGTCGCCGCCCGCGCTGCGTGCCACGTGCACCAGGCGGTGCGCGTCGAACATGTTCACAGCGAGCGTCGTCGCGAGGTCGAGGGTGAGGCCGTCCTGCGCCGCGACCTCGGAGACCTGCGCGAACATCTGCCGCACCTGGTCCTCGGCGATCCCCTTGTGACGGGCGAGCGCCTCGATCTCGGGGACGCCGGGCCCGGCGGGCGTGTCGGGGGAGAGCTCGTACGAGCGCCACACGGTGCCCACCGCGTCGCGGTGGGCGAAGCCTGCGAGCGCAGCGGCGTAGCGGCGCCGACCGATGTAGCACCACGGGCAGGCGATGTCCGACCACACCTCGACCTCGAGGGTGCGGGCGGACGACGTGGGTGGCTGGGGGACTGCGGTGATGGTCGTCACGGGAGCAGCAGGACCTTTCCGGTGGTGGTGCGCCCTTCGAGAGCGCGGTGGGCCTCGGCGGCGTCGACGAGCGGGAACGTGGCGCCGATGCGCACGTCGAGGGTGCCGGCGAGGACGGCTGCGAAGAGCTCGTCGGCACGCCAGGTGAGCTCGTCGCGCGTCGCGACGTAGTGCCCGAGCGTCGGGCGGGTGAGGTAGACGGAGCCCGCACGGTTGAGGAGCTGGGGGTCCACCGGGGGGACGGGGCCCGACGCGGCGCCGAACAGCGCGAGGCCGCCGCGCGGTCGCAGCGAGGCGAGGGACGCGTCGAACGTGCTGCGCCCGACGCCGTCGAACACGGTGTGCACCCCCGCGCCGCCGGTGAGCTCGCGGACCAGGGCGGGCAGCTCGGTGGTCAGGTCGTCGAGCTCGGTGTAACGGATGACGTCGCTCGCACCGGCCGCGCGCGAGAGGGCCTCCTTCGCGGACGATCCCACGGTCGTGATCACGCGCGCGCCGCGGGCCACAGCGAGCTGCGTGAGCAGCAGCCCCACGCCCCCTGCGCCGGCGTGCACGAGCACGTCCTGGCCCGGGGTCACGGGAAACGTCGAGCTCACCAGGTAGTGGGCCGTGAGGCCCTGCAGCGGGAGCGCCGCGGCCACGAGGTCGTCGACACCGGGCGGCACGGCCAGCGTCTCGCGCACCGGGACGACCGCGAGCTCGGCGTAGGAGCCCGGTCCGGCGCTCCAGGCGACACGGTCACCCACGGCCACGTCGGTGACCTGGGAGCCGACGGCGACCACGGTCCCGGCGCCCTCGGAGCCCACGACGTGGGGGAACGGCACGGGGTAGAGGCCTGATCGGCGGTAGGTGTCGATGAAGTTGACCCCGGCGGCAGCGACCTGCACCAGGACGTCGGTGGGGCCGGGATCGGGGTCGGGGCGGTCGACGACGTGCAGGACGTCCGGGCCGCCCGGGGCGACAGCTTCGATGGCGCGCATGTGGCGGGAACAGCATCGGGGGGTGGATCATTCCTGGTGGGCGGGGTGCGGCGTGTCGCACCGTGGACCCCTACGCATCATCCTGCACGGGCGTGTATGTTCATACATATGTCCTTCACGGTAGCTGTCGCAGGAGCGAGCGGGTACGCCGGCGGCGAGATGCTCAGGTTGCTGCTCGCCCACCCCGAGGCGAAGATCGGCACGCTCACCGCGCACTCCAACGCCGGGACGGCGCTGGGCGTCCACCAGCCGCACCTGCGCAGCATCGCGGACCGTGTGCTGGCACCGACCTCGGTCGACGAGCTCGCGGGCCACGACGTCGTCGTCCTGGCCCTGCCGCACGGTGCGAGCGGAGAGATCGCCGCGGCGCTGGCTGCACGCGGTGAGGACACGATCGTGCTCGACCTGGCCGCCGACCACCGCCTCGTTGACCCGACCGCGTGGGAGGCCTACTACGGCAGCGCGCACGCCGGGACCTGGCCCTACGGTCTGCCCGAGCTGCTGCACGCCGGCGAGACCAGCGCCGCGGCACAGCGCGCGCAGCTCGCCACGGCCCGCCGGATCGCTGTCCCCGGCTGCAACGTGACCGCCGTGACCCTGGGCCTGCAGCCCGGTGTGGCGGCAGGGCTCGTCGAGCCGACCGACCTCGTGGCCGTGCTCGCGAACGGCTACTCGGGGGCCGGGCGCACGCTCAAGACCCACCTGCTCGCCAGCGAGGCGCTCGGCAGCGCGCAGCCGTACGCCGTGGGCGGCACCCACCGGCACATCCCCGAGATCCAGCAGAACCTCGCCGTCGCCGGTGCGCACGACGTGACGATCTCGTTCACCCCGACCCTCGTGCCCATGTCGCGCGGCATCCTCGCGACCGCCACCGCGCGCCTCGCGCCGGGCGTGGACCCGGGGGACGTCCGGGCTGCGTGGGTGGCCGCGTACGCCGACGAGCCGTTCGTCGAGCTGCTGCCCGAGGGTCAGTGGCCCACCACAGCCGCCACGCTCGGGGCGAACACAGCGCTCGTGCAGGTCGCGGTCGACGAGCGCGTGGGACGCGTCGTGACGGTGACCGCGATCGACAACCTCGTCAAGGGCACCGCCGGCGGCGCCCTGCAGTCGCTCAACGTCGCGCTCGGCCTGCCCGAGACGACCGGTCTCCCGCTGGACGGAGTCGCGCCGTGACCGTCACCTCCCCGGGCGGGTTCCGCGCCTCGGGCGTCACCGCCGGCCTCAAGGCCTCGGGCCGCCCCGACCTCGCGCTCGTCGTCAACGACGGGCCGCTGCAGGTCGCCGCGGGCGTGTTCACCTCCAACCGCGTCGTCGCCGCGCCCGTCGTCTGGTCGCGGCAGGCCGTCGCGGACGGCGTCGCCCGCGCCGTCGTGCTCAACTCGGGCGGCGCGAACGCCTGCACCGGCCCCGAGGGCTTCGCCGACACGCACCGGACCGCCGAGCACGTGGCCCAGGTGCTCGGCACCTCCGCCGGAGACGTCCTGGTCTGCTCGACCGGGCTCATCGGCGAACGGCTCCCGATGGACCTGCTGCTCCCGGGGGTGGACGCCGCTGTCGACGCCCTCGACCCCGACGGTGGCGCGGCCGCCGCGGTCGCCATCATGACGACCGACACCGTCGCCAAGACCGTGCACTTCCAGGGGGACGGCTGGTCGGTCGGCGGCATCGCGAAGGGCGCCGGGATGCTCGCGCCGGGCCTCGCGACCATGCTCGTGGTCCTCACGACCGACGCGGTGGTCAGCGCTCCCGAGGCCGAGGCAGCGCTGCGGGCCGCGACCCGGGCCACGTTCGACCGGGTCGACTCGGACGGCTGCATGTCGACCAACGACAGCGTGCTGCTGCTCGCGTCCGGGGCCTCGGGCGTCACGCCGGGCGCCGACGCGCTCGGGCTCGCGCTCCGCGAGGCGTGCGCCGTGCTCGCCCGCGCACTGGTCGCCGACGCCGAGGGCGCGAGCCACGACATCGCCGTGACCGTCACGCACGCGACCACCGAGGACGCCGCGGTGGCCGTGGCCCGCGCCGTGACCCGCTCGAACCTGTTCAAGGCGGCCGTGTTCGGCAACGACCCCAACTGGGGCCGCGTGCTCGCGGCCGCGGGCACCGTGCCCGAGCAGGTCGCGCCGTTCGACGCCGACCGGCTGGACGTGAGCATCAACGGCGTCCAGGTCTGCCGCGCGGGGGGCGTCGGCGAGGACCGCACGCTCGTCGACCTCGCCGCGGCCCGTGAGGTCACGGTCGAGCTCGACCTGCACGCGGGCGACGCGAGCGCCACGGTGTGGACCAACGACCTCACGCACGACTACGTCCACGAGAACAGCGCGTACGCCACATGAACCAGCCCGGCACAGACCCGCACACCGACGAGGACTTCGTGTTCAACACCCGCACCGACCTGCGCCCCGACCAGAAGGCGGAGGTGCTCATCGAGGCGCTGCCCTGGTTGCAGCGCTTCAAGGGCGCGCTCGTGGTGGTCAAGTACGGCGGCAACGCGATGATCGACGAGGACCTCAAGCGGGCCTTCGCCGAGGACATGGTGTTCCTGCACCGTGTGGGGCTGCGTCCCGTGGTGGTGCACGGCGGCGGTCCCCAGATCAGCTCGATGCTCGACCGGCTCGGGATCGAGAGCGAGTTCCGCGGCGGGCTGCGCGTCACGACGCCCGAGGCGATGGACGTCGTCCGGATGGTGCTCACCGGGCAGGTCTCGCGCGAGCTCGTGGGTCTGCTCAACGCGCACGGACCGCACGCGGTGGGGCTCTCGGGCGAGGACGGCGGGCTGCTGCAGGCCCGGCGCAGGCACGCGGTGATCGACGGCGCGCTCGTGGACGTGGGCCTCGTGGGCGACGTCGTACAGGTCAACCCGTCGGCCGTGCTCGACCTGCTCGACGCGGGACGCATCCCGGTGGTCTCGACGGTGGCCCCCGACATCGACGACCCGACCCAGGTGCTCAACGTCAACGCCGACACGGCCGCGGCGGCGCTCGCGGTGGCCCTCGGCGCCCGCAAGCTCATCGTCCTGACCGACGTCGAGGGCCTGTACACGAGCTGGCCGGACCGGTCGTCGCTCGTGCGCCGGATCCGGGCCAGCGAGCTCGCCGACCTGCTGCCCAGCCTCGACTCGGGCATGCGCCCCAAGATGGAGGCGTGCTGGCGTGCGGTCGAGGGCGGTGTCGGCCGGGCGCACGTGATCGATGGCCGGGCCGCGCACGCGATCCTGGTCGAGGTCTTCACCTCGGACGGCATCGGCACGATGGTGCTGCCCGACGACGAACCCGTGCCGTCGCCGTTCACCGGGCAGGTGCCCGTGGTCGGTGTCGACGTGACCCCTGACGGAGGTGCGCGATGAGCGCCGAGCTGGAAGCCCAGGACCCGACCGCCACGACGCTGGTCGCGCCCGACTCGGGGGCCCGGTGGACGCAGCGCTACTCCGCAGCGCTCATGGACACGTTCGGCACCCCGCAGCGGGTCCTCGTGCGCGGAGAGGGCGTGTACGTGTGGGACGCGGACGGGCGGCGCTACCTCGACCTGCTCGCGGGCATCGCGGTCAACGCGCTGGGCCACGCGCACCCCACGCTGACGGCGGCCATCTCGGCGCAGCTGGGGACGCTCGGTCACGTGTCGAACTTCTTCGCCACGCCCACCCAGGTCGCGCTCGCCGAGCGGCTGCTCTCGATCGCGGACGCCCCGGAGGGCTCGCGGGTGTTCTTCACGAACTCGGGCACCGAGGCGAACGAGGCAGTGGTGAAGATGGCCCGCCGGACGGGACGTCGCCGCATCCTCGCGCTCGAGGGCTCGTTCCACGGGCGGACCATGGGCGCGCTCGCGATGACCCACAAGCCCGCCTACCGGGAGCCGTTCGAGCCGCTGCCCGGCGGCGTCGAGTTCCTCCCCTTCGGGGACACCGAGGCGCTCGAGGCGGCCTTCGCGCAGGACGGCGACGACGTCGCGGCACTCGTGCTCGAGCCGATCCAGGGCGAGGCGGGCGTGCGTCCGCTGCCTCCGGGCTACGTCGCGCTCGCGCGCCGGCTCACCTCCGACGCGGGGGCGCTGCTCGTGCTCGACGAGGTGCAGACCGGCATGGGGCGCACGGGCCGGTGGCTCGCGCACCAGCACCCGCACCTGGGCGGAGGGGTGCGGCCCGACGTCGTGACCCTCGCCAAGGGCCTGGGGGGAGGCTTCCCGATCGGGGCTGTCGTGGCCTACGGCGAGCGGGCAGCGACGCTGCTCGGGCGCGGACAGCACGGCACGACGTTCGGCGGAAACCCCGTCGCGGCGGCCGCGGGCCTGGCCACGATCGGTGTGATCGAGCGCGATGGGCTGCTCGGGAGCACGACCGAGGTGGGCGAGCGGCTGCGGGCCGACATCCGGGGCCTGGGTCACCCGCTCGTGGCCGAGGCGCGCGGGGAGGGGCTGCTCATCGCGATCGAGCTGGCCGCTCCCGTCGCGGCCACCGTCGCAGCGCGCGCGCTCGAGGCGGGCTTCGTCGTCAACCCCTGCAACCCGACCACCCTGCGCCTGGCGCCGCCGCTGATCCTCACGACCGACCAGGTGGCGCCCTTCGTGGCGTTCCTGGGCGCCCTGCCCCACGACCTCGGAACGGAGGCCTGACATGGTGCGTCACTTCCTGCGTGACGACGACCTCGACCCGCGCGAGCAGCAGCGGGTGCTCGAGCTGGGCCTCGCGTTCCGCGACGACCGGTTCATCCGCACCCCCCTCTCCGGGCCGCGTGCCGTCGCGCTGCTGTTCGACAAGCCGTCGACCCGCACCCGGGTGTCGTTCGCGGTGGGGGTCGCCGAGCTCGGCGGCTACCCCATGCTCATCGACGGCGCGAGCTCCCAGCTCGGGCGCGGCGAGCCCGTCGAGGACACCGCCCGGGTGCTGGACCGGCAGTGCGCGGCCATCGTGTGGCGCACGTTCGCTCAGAGCGACCTCGCGCGCATGGCCGCGGCGTCCGCGGTGCCCGTGGTCAACGCCTTGACCGACGAGTTCCACCCGTGCCAGGTGCTGGCGGACCTCATGACCGTCGCCCAGCTGCGCGGGGGGGTCGGCGCGCTCGCGGGCACGACGCTGGCCTACGTGGGTGACGGCGGCAACAACATGGCGAGCTCCTACCTCCTCGGCGGGGCGACCGCCGGCCTGCACGTGCGCATCGGCACCCCCCCGAGCTTCCTGCCCGATCCCGAGGTGGTCGAGACAGCGACCCGGATCGCGGCCGAGACCGGCGGCTCGGTGCTCGTGACGCACGACCGCGTCGAGGCGCTCACCGGGGCGGACGTGCTCGCGACCGACACGTGGGTCTCGATGGGCCAGGAGCTCGACGCGGACGGGCGCGCTGAGCCCTTCGTGCCGTTCCGGCTCGACGACGCCGCGCTCGAGCTCGCCGCCCCCGACGCGATCGTGCTGCACTGCCTGCCCGCGTACCGGGGCAAGGAGATCACCGCCTCGGTCCTCGACGGCCCGCAGTCGGCCGTGTGGGACGAGGCCGAGAACCGTCTGCACGCGCAGAAGGCGCTGCTGACGTGGCTGCTGGAGCAGTCATGAGCACAGCACCCTCGCTGCAGCCGACGCCGGACGTGGCGCGCAGCACGGTCCCGCAGACCAAGGCGGCGCGGCACGCGCTCATCACGGCCCTCCTCGCCCGCCGGTCGATCCATTCGCAGGCCGAGCTCGCCGACTCCCTCGCCGAGGAGGGCGTCTCGGTCACGCAGGCCACGCTCTCGCGCGACCTCGTCGAGCTGCGGGCCGTGAAGATCCGGACAGCCACGGGGGCGCTCGCGTACGCGGTGCCCGCCGAGGGCGGTGACCGCACGCCCGCGCTGGCCGACTCCGAGGCTCTCGCGGCGCGTCTCGGCCGGCTGTGCGCCGAGCTGCTCGTCGGGGCCGAGGCGTCGGGCAACCTCGTGGTGCTGCGCACCCCGCCGGGCGCCGCGCAGTTCCTCGCCTCGGCGATCGACCACTCGGTGCTCCCCGCGGTGCTCGGCACGATCGCGGGCGACGACACCGTCCTCGTGATCGCCCGCGACAACGGCGACGGTGGTGACGGCGCGGCCCTCGCCGCACGCTTCATGACCCTGGCGACCGACGGCTGAAGTCGTCGCGACCTCTTCGGTGCCCCGAACACGGGGCGCCGGTACACCTGAACAGTTCCTGCGATGAGAAGAGACATGTCATGACTGAGCGCGTCGTCCTCGCCTACTCGGGCGGCCTGGACACCTCCGTGGGCATCGGGTGGATCGCCGAGGCCACCGGGGCCGAGGTCATCGCCGTGGCGGTCGACGTCGGCCAGGGCGGCGAGGACCTCGAGGTCATCCGCCGCCGTGCGCTCGACTGCGGCGCGGTCGAGGCGTACGTCGCTGACGCCCGCGACGAGTTCGCGACCGAGTACTGCATGCCCGCGCTGAAGGCGAACGGCATGTACCTCGACCGCTACCCGCTGGTCTCGGCGATCTCGCGGCCCGTGATCGTCAAGCACCTGGTGCGCGCCGCCCGCCAGTTCGGCGCGACGACCGTCGCGCACGGCTGCACGGGCAAGGGCAACGACCAGGTCCGCTTCGAGGTGGGCATCACCTCGCTCGCGCCCGACCTCACCTGCCTGGCGCCGGTGCGCGACCTCGCGCTGACCCGCGACAAGGCGATCGAGTTCGCCACGAAGCACTCGCTGCCCATCGAGACCACCAAGCACAACCCGTTCTCGATCGACCAGAACGTGTGGGGCCGCGCGGTCGAGACCGGGTTCCTCGAGGACATCTGGAACGCGCCGACCAAGGACGTCTACACCTACACCGACGACCCGACGTTCCCGCCGGTCGCCGACGAGGTCGTCATCACGTTCGAGCAGGGCGTGCCCGTCGCGCTCGACGGCGTGGCGGTCACCCCGCTGCAGGCCATCCAGGAGATGAACCGTCGCGCCGGCGCCCAGGGCGTGGGTCGCATCGACATCGTCGAGGACCGCCTGGTGGGCATCAAGTCCCGCGAGGTGTACGAGGCGCCGGGCGCGATCGCGCTCATCGCCGCGCACCAGGAGCTCGAGAACGTCACGGTCGAGCGCGAGCAGGCCCGGTTCAAGAAGGGCGTCGAGCAGCGCTGGTCCGAGCTGGTCTACGACGGCCAGTGGTTCTCGCCGCTCAAGCGCTCGCTCGACGTGTTCGTCGAGGACACCCAGCGCTACGTCTCGGGCGACATCCGCATGGTGCTGCACGGTGGCCGTGCGACGGTCACGGGCCGCCGCTCGGACGCGAGCCTGTACGACTTCAACCTCGCGACGTACGACACGGGCGACACGTTCGACCAGTCGGCCGCGAAGGGCTTCATCGAGATCTACGGCCTGACCTCCAAGCTGTCCGCCGCGCGCGACGTGCGGTTCGGCAACGCCGAGGACCTGGGCGCCGCGGGCGGGATCACCGGTGCCTGAGAGCCCGGGCGACGGCGCGCGGGTGAGCCTGTGGGGCGGCCGGTTCGCCGGCGGTCCCGCGGACGCGCTCGCCGCGCTGTCGAAGTCGACGCACTTCGACTGGCGGCTCGCGGGGCACGACATCGCGGGGTCGGTGGCCCACGCGCGGGTGCTGCACGCCGCGGGACTGCTCGACGACGCCGAGCTCGCGGGCATGGTCGACGCCCTGGGCCGCCTGCGGGAGGACGTCGCCTCGGGGGCCTTCGGGCCGTCGGAGGACGACGAGGACGTGCACACGGCCCTCGAGCGCGGGCTCATCGAACGCGCGGGTCCTGAGCTCGGGGGCAAGCTGCGGGCGGGGCGCTCGCGCAACGACCAGATCGCGACGCTCGTACGGATGTACCTGCGCGAGCAGGCCCGCTCGCTCGGGGCGCTCGTGCTCGACGTCGTGGACGCGCTCGTCGACCAGGCCCGGGCCGCGGGCGACGCGCCCATGCCGGGCCGCACGCACCTGCAGCACGCCCAGCCGGTGCTGCTGGCCCACCACCTGCTCGCGCACGCGTGGCCGCTGCTGCGCGACGTCGAGCGGTGGGTCGACTGGGACGCGCGCGCCGCGGTGTCCCCGTACGGCTCGGGGGCGCTCGCGGGCTCCTCGCTCGGTCTGGACCCGGCCGCGGTCGCGGCCGACCTGGGGTTCGCGGGGCCGGTCGAGAACTCGATCGACGGCACGGCCTCGCGCGACGTGGTCGCGGAGTTCGCGTTCGTGGCGGCCATGACGGGCATCGACCTGTCGCGGTTCGCCGAGGAGGTCGTGATCTGGGCGACCAAGGAGTTCGGCTTCGTCCGCCTGGACGACGCGTACTCGACCGGGTCGAGCATCATGCCGCAGAAGAAGAACCCCGACGTCGCCGAGCTCGCCCGTGGCAAGGCCGGCCGGCTGGTGGGCGACCTCACCGGCCTGCTCACCACGCTCAAGGGCCTGCCGCTCGCGTACAACCGCGACCTGCAGGAGGACAAGGAGCCGGTGTTCGACCAGGTCGACACGCTCGCCGTCCTGCTGCCCGCGTTCGCCGGGATGACCGCGACCCTCACGTTCGACACCGACCGCATGGCCGCGCTCGCCCCCCAGGGGTTCTCGCTCGCGACCGACGTGGCCGAGTGGCTCGTGCGCGAGGGCGTGCCGTTCCGGGTCGCGCACGAGGTCGCCGGCGCGTGCGTGCGGGTGTGCGAGGGGCGCGGCATCGAGCTGTGGGACCTGTCCGACGAGGACCTGGCCGCCATCTCGCCGCACCTGACGCCGCGCGTCCGTGAGGTCCTGAGCGTCGAGGGCTCGCTCGCCTCGCGCTCGGCGCACGGCGGGACGGCTCCGGTGCGCGTCCGCGAGCAGCTCGAGCGTGCCCGCGCGCGGGCCGACGAGCTGCGGGCCTGGACCGCGTAGCGGTGCACGACGGACCGGAGAGGCCGGTGACCCCGCGCGACGACCGCGGGGTCACCGGCCTCTCGGTGTCCTCGGGCGAGCCGGGCAGACCCAGCGCGACCTCGCACGCGCCGGTGGACGGTTCCGAGGGAGCCGCGGACGTGCTCGCGGACCGGGTGCTCGCGACCCGGCCCCGGCTGGGCCCGGTCCGGCTCGTGTGCGTCGACGGCCCCGCGGGCTCGGGCAAGTCGACGCTCGCGGCACGGCTGGCCGATCGGCTCGCCGCCGGGGGGACCCAGGCGGTCGTGGTGCACCTTGACGACCTGTACGCCGGGTGGTCGGGGCTCGAGGGTGACCTGTGGCCACGGCTCAGCGCGCAGGTGCTCGAGCCGTTGCGACGCCAGCTCCCCGGGCGCTACCAGCGCTACGACTGGGTCGCCGGGGAGTTCGCCGACTGGGTCGACGTGCCCGTGCCGCAGGTGCTGGTGCTCGAGGGCTGCGGTGCCGCCCGTCGGGAGGCCGCCGCCGACGCGGCGCTCACGGTGTGGGTCGAGGCGCCGGCCGGGTTGCGCCTCGAGCGCGGGCTCGCACGGGACGGCGCGGACATGCGCACGCACTGGCTCACGTGGATGGAGACCGAGGCGGCGCACTTCGCGCGCGAACGGACCCGTGAGCGGGCTGACGCGCGCATCGACGCGTACGGCAAGATGGCGGGATGAGCAGCGGCCTGACGGGCGACGGCACGCAGGGCACCCCGGTGCCCGCGGTCGGTGCGTCGGCTGCACCTCCGGCGTCGTCCGCCGTGCCGTCCGACACCCCGCCCGACGCGGTCGCCACGATGCGGGGGAGCGGTCCTGTGCCGGCGCGGGCCTGGTACGCGCGCGACGTGCTCGCGGTGGCTCGCGACCTGCTCGGGGCGTTCGTCACGACCCGGTCGGTCGACGGGGACGTCACGCTGCGCATCACCGAGGTCGAGGCGTACGGCGGCAGCGCCGACCCGGCCTCGCACGCCTACCGGGGCCGGACCCAGCGCAACGCCGCGATGTTCGCCGAGCCGGGCCGGCTCTACGTCTACCGGCACCTGGGCCTGCACCACTGCGCGAACGTCGTGACCGGACCCAGCGGCGACCCCTCGGCGGTGCTGCTGCGAGCTGGCGAGGTCGTGGCGGGCGTCGAGCTCGCCCGCGAACGGCGCGAGCGGTTAGGCGTGCTGGACTCGGACCGCCAGCTGGCCCGCGGGCCGGGACGTCTGGCTGTGGCGCTGGGGCTCGACCTCACCCAGAACGGCGCGGACGTGACCGAACGCGACGGGTTCGTCGTGCTGCACCGGCTCGAGGGTGCGCCGAGCGGCGTGCACGCCGCGGGCGCACGCGTCGGGGTCGGCGGCGAGGGGGCGGACGTGAGCCGCTTCCCGTGGCGGCTGTGGCTGACCGACGAGCGGACCGTCACGGCGTACCGCCCTGCCTATCGCCCGCCGACGTCGGGGAGCAGCCCGCGCAGCGGGGCGACGTCGGCCTGAGACCTGCCTTCCACCGGACCTGTACCTGGGGCGCCTGCCCCTGCAAGGAGAGACACCTGTGACGCACATCCTCGACGAGCTCGCCTGGCGCGGGCTCGTCGCCCAGAGCACCGACCTCGACGCGCTGCGCACAGCGCTCGACGACGGGCCCATCCGCCTGTACTGCGGGTTCGACCCCACCGCGCCGAGCCTGCACATCGGCAACCTCGTGCAGATCCTCACGGTGCGCCGCTTCCAGCTGGCCGGGCACCTGCCCTTCGCCCTCGTGGGCGGCGCGACGGGCCTGATCGGCGACCCCAAGATGGCGGGGGAGCGCACGCTCAACGCCCCCGACGTCGTCGCGGGCTGGGTCGAGCGCATCCGCCGGCAGATCGAGCCGCTGCTCGACTTCGAGGGCCCGACCGCGGCGACCATGGTCAACAACCTGGACTGGACGGCGCCGATGTCGGCGATCGACTTCCTGCGGGACGTCGGCAAGCACTACCGGCTGGGCACCATGCTCGCCAAGGACACCGTCGCGCGCCGGCTGAACAGCGACCAGGGGATCAGCTTCACGGAGTTCAGCTACCAGATCCTGCAGGGCATGGACTACCTCGAGCTGTACCGCCGTCACGGGGTGAGCCTGCAGACCGGCGGCAGCGACCAGTGGGGCAACCTGCTGTCCGGCGTCGAGCTCGTGCGCAAGGTCGACGGCGAGGGCGTCCACGCGCTCACCACACCGCTCATCACCAAGGCCGACGGCACCAAGTTCGGCAAGACCGAGAGCGGGACGGTGTGGCTCGACGCCGAGCTCACGACGCCCTACGCGTTCTACCAGTTCTGGCTCAACGCCGACGACGCCGACGTGGCCCGCTACCTCAAGGTGTTCACGTTCCGCTCCGCGGAGGAGATCGCCGAGCTCGAACGAGCGGTCGCCGAACGGCCTGCCGCTCGGGAGGCGCAGCGCACGCTCGCCCACGACGTGACGTCGCTGGTCCACGGGACCCACGCGGCTGACCAGGTGGTCGCGGCGAGCCAGGCCCTGTTCGGCCGCGGTGAGCTCGCGGGACTCGACGCGGTGACCCTTGCGGCCGCCGTCGCCGAGCTCCCGACCGCCTCGGCCCGGCTCGGCGACCCGCTCGTCGACCTGTTCGCGGCGAGCGGTCTCGTCGCGAGCAAGGGTGCCGCGCGCCGTGCGGTTGCTGAGGGGGGCGCCGCTGTCAACAACGTCAAGGTCGCGGACGAGGCGGACGTCCTCGCGCCCGAGCACCTGCTGCACGGGCGCTGGGCCGTGCTGCGCCGGGGCAAGCGCACCCTCGCCGTCGTCGACGTCCAGGCCTGAGTCGCCCGGGCTCCTGCTGCGCACCACGACCGTGCTGGTCACGGCGGTGCGCAGCAGGGGGCGGGGTGTGGTCGCGATCACGAGGTCTCAAGTTGACGCTCCGCGGGGCCCCGCGTAATGTTCTCGAGGTCGCCCTGCCAGGGAGGAACGGACGCCGAGGAGCAAACCTCGGAGGCCGGTCCCCGGGGGAGCGACCACCCCAGCTTCAGACTTGAGACGCTTCTGGCGTCCGGTCAGCATGCCGGGTGGCGGTTTCGGCCAGTGAACGCGACGAGCGGTCAGGGCCGGAGAAAAACTCCGCTAGAGTAGAAAACGTCGCCTGAGGGAAGACGCCCGAACGGCCGCCGCGAGGTGGTCACGGAGGGAAAAGAACTCGGGTAGGCTTGAATAGCTGCCTCACGGAGGGCCTGAAAGGGCCCGAAGAGATGCGCGTCTGTTCCTTGAGAACTCAACAGTGTGCCAAGTAGTCGATGCCAAGATGGTTCATCTTCTGGTGGTTGCCGGCCTTCGGTCGGTGGTTGTCGGTTGGTGAGTCTTGGTTGACTGAGGGCATCGT